>NZ_JAMOKU010000019.1:0-94581 GCF_023656845.1 Parabacteroides sp. Y3-G-102
ATAAATAGATTCAAAATCTTCCATGGTCCATTGATGTGACATAACAATTGAGCTTTTTTACTTTGATTACAAAAGTAATATCACATTTTTAGAATGAAAGGGGGAGTTTATCGAATGCTTACGTTGAAACCGCTCGGCTGAATGTCTGCCAACGCTACCATCGTGATGTTTCTCTCTGCTGCTGATTGATTTGCTTTTGTCTTCATAATCTGTTATTTTTAAGTTGATTGTTTATTCTTGTTCTTTTTGATTTTTGACAAACCGTCCCGTTCGGGCAATCGGTTTCTTTGCTATCTTTCTTTCCCCGCTCCGGCTCACGAAAGAAAGTAGCGGGCGGAAAATCCGCCCTTGCGGGCTACCTGCGGTTATAGCATACGTTCGCGAACTTCTTCTTTTGCTCTACCGCCCGTTTGAGGGTGTAGAACGTACCGCCCACGGCTACCGCATCGTAATAGACCATCAGAAAAGCGGAGTTTTCCAAAAGGTAGTCGTTACGTCGTAGGAAACAGCCCTCGGTATATCCGTCCTGCAAGGTTACCACTTCATCGGCTTGCGCCAAAATGGTGTCGTAACGCCGCTTGTCGGCTTGGGTGTACCGCTCGGCTTGTCCCTTGAAGGGGACAACGCATTTCAAACGGATATGCGGGTATTCCTTTTTGAGGTTCAATACTTCCTCTGCTGCGATAAGGTCGAAGCCCTCGCACATTCCCGACAAAAAGGTGTCGTAGCCTTTTTTGATGCAATAACTCTCGATGGCTACAAATGTATCGAACGCCACCTCCCTGAAGAGTTTCTCACGGTCTGCCGTGAACTTGGCTATACGGTTGGTGCGGTGTCCCGAAAAGGCTACCGTCTTTTCCTTGCTAACGGGTGTTCCGTTTTCTGTCCATGTCCTTGTTTCCATATCGGTAAATTTTAGAGTATTAAAAGAATGATTATCAGTACGAACACGAAGCCGACAAACAGACGCCACGCAAGGGCGAAAACAAGCCGTGCCACGAAGTAAAACAGAGCCACGACAAGCGACAAGGCGAAAAACCGCCCTGCGGTGGTGGTGAGGAAATAAACCACCGAAGCCCAAAGGATTAGGCGGTATATCCGTTTGTAAACAAATGCCGTTTTCATGTTCTTGGGGCTTGTCGGGCGGATTGCTCCGCCCGTGGTTGTTTAACAGTTCCCTTTCGGGATATAGCGGTTATCAGCCAACAGCCGGAAAGTGTCGTAATCAGCCGTTCCCCGATAACTTAGGGACAGTTCAAAGGAGAGGTGTCCTTTCTCTATATAGAAAGTGAAGCGCAAGCCGTTGCGGGTTATCGTCCCTTTCGCATAGTTTCTACGTTCCCAGCTTACGGGTTCGTTCTCGATACTTTTCAAGAAGTCGGCTACCTTTCGGGCGTTCTCCGTATTTTCCTGCTCCACCTGCCTGTATATCTGCGTGCAGTAGTTTATCCAATCGTTTATTTTCTTGGCGGTGAACACGCCGATATTGCACGGCTTTTCGTATTGGCTGCCCGCCCTTTCGATGTCGTAGCGGTTGACATACTCAAAATGCTCCATGTCGGTGGCTATCCTGTATTTGTTCTCTTTGTTTATCTTGTACACATGGAAACGGATGCCGTTGTACGTGAACTCTATGCGCACGCCGTAAAATGCGGGGTATTCACCGCTTACCACGTGGTAGCCGTATTCCGCTTGGGGTATGTACTTCCTTACCTCCTGCATGAGTGGAGACAGTTCTTTTTTTGCCTGTTCCACCTTCTCGGTAAACATAGCTTTTATGTTTAACCCGTTAAATTCCTTTTCTGATAATGTTTTCATCGTCTTATGTCTTTAGTGGGGCGGACTGCTCCGCCCGTTGGTTGATACTCTTGTTCCTTTGTTGTCCCGCTTAGGCTGCTGCGGGTTCGGTTATCGGTTCGGTTACCTTGTCGGCAATCATCTTCGCCGCCTTGTTCACGTCCCCCAATATCTCCACCAAAAAGGCGGGTTCTTCCTTTAGCTTGGTGAGCCAGTGTTTCAGATAGGCGGCGTTGTTCTCCTGCGGTACGGCTGCGTAGCCGAAGAACGCACCGCAAAGGGCTGCGGTAAGTTCCGCCACAAGTTCCTCACGGGCATAGAGCGCATCCCCGAAGAAGCTGCCGAACGTGCGGTTCAGCCGTTGGGGGCTTCCCGTGCTGTGCGCCATCTCGTGCAGGAGCGTGCCGTAATATTCCGCTCCCTGCGGGAACTGCTCACGCTGCGGGCAAATGATATGGTCGGAAGAGGGCGAATAGTAGGCACTGTCCGAATACTGCACCTTGATGGGGCAATACCAATTTTGCAGATAGACAAGCTCGTCCAACGCCTCGTAAATCATCCCGTCCGAATAGTCTTCGGGTTGCTCCCCCTTTTTCATACGCTCGTAGCGTTCGGGTTGCTTTTCGGCAAAATCGGTCTGGTCGATGTTGAAGACATTGTAATACTTCATCTGCGGGATGACCTTGTAATTTTCCTGCTCGGTTGCGGGCAGCTTGCGGTATTCCTCGTACTTGATTGTCTTTTTCGTTTCCTTGTGTACCACGAACTTAAACCAATAATAGACGGGAAACGAGCGTGCGCCCTTGCAAACACTTAAATCCTCTTCCTTCGCTTGGTTGAACGTGAGGAACACGGGCAAAGTGAATTTCATGAACTCGGTGTAGAACAATAACATCAAGACATTTCCGCCGTTATAGAGCGTCCCTCTGATGTTGCGGGGCAAACCTTGTTCAAGGCTCGCAATCCACGGTTTTTGCCAATCCGTTTTCAGACACTCGATTTTCTTGATTAACAAATCGGTGAACATCGGTGCAATCTTTTCGATGGTGCTGTTCGTTGTTGCCATAACTCACAAATTTTAATCGTTATTACTCTGTTTTCATCGCTTGTCGCCCCAACCAATTTTTTTCCCTTGGCTGATTGGGAAGAACATTGACCATCATTGATAGCGGAAAAGGTGAATTGCAACCATCTGAAAAAATGGTAAATACTACCCGCAGGGTGGAGATTTGGCATTTTTTGCGGATTTGCTTTCACCTCCGCCTACCTTCGTCAATGTTTTTCCAATCAGCTTAGGGAAAAAATGCCCTGTCAGTCTATTCCAGTCAATGGTAAGTTACTTGCCGGGTGCGGGAAAAAGAAGCCTTCCGGAGAGCCGGGAACGCCCGTTTCCCAAGGCAAGGAGATACGGGCGGGAGAATACAATGGGAGGACGGTCAGCTTCCGGCTGCCGGACAAACGCCGGGGAACTCTTTCGGGCGGCACGGACGGACGTGTTCCGTTTGTCCTTCCGCCCCGATGTCCGGCTTCGGCCATGCAGCCTCACGGAATGGTCGGAAACGGACGCCGGGACGGGACAGCCCGTGCGCCAAGGTGCAAGCGCAAGACAGTGAAATCCCTTTCACCCACGTTAGGGATTGCAGGGGAAAGCCCACAGCATAGCGAGGACTTGCAACGGAAAGCCCGACCCGAAGGGGAACGCCCAAACAACCACCCGCAAAAACTGCTTTTGAGCATACCATAGAAAAAAGGAAGACCGAATATTCCGAAGTTTCGCCCTTATGATATATATTTGTAATTGAGCGAAGATAATAGCGGAAAACGTAGATAATTACATGTTAGTGTTTAATATGATGAATGAAAAATTAAAAGATAAAGTCGTTGCTATTGAATTGGCAGGAAATAATATATTGATTGCCAATGATAATGACAATTTTAAGAATGAACTTATCAGTATTGGATTTGAAAAAGTAGAACCATACTATTCTATTTCTATGCCTACTGATGATGTAGAAAAGCGTGCAGTTCTTTTTCAAAAGTTAATAGAAATCGGAACATTATTTTCCAATGGCAAGGATTGGTCGCCCTCTGAAATAGTTAGATATTACCGTGATAAAGGTTTAATAAGAGGTGATTATCTTAGGATAGCATGGAGAAATAAACAAGATTTTAATATTACTACTGAATAGATTCTTAAAATTACAAGGAATAAATAATATGAAGTTATGATTGCCGACAATAAAGAAATAAAAAAGAGGATTATAGAGCTTCAAGCAAAGCTCAACATTATTTTTCCACAACTTTACATTGATTTTCTGGCTAAAATCAATGATGGTGATGTGTATGAAGTGGATGATTCGGGTATATGTCTGTATTCATACTCTGATTTAGAGGAAAGAAATCAAACATATCAAATAAAAGACTTTGAGCCAAATTATTTTATGATAGGACAAGATGGGGATTTAGGGTACTTCATAAATGTCGGTAACCCCACTGATAATTCTATATATTCAAATGATTTAGGCGCTTTGGGTTCTTTGGAAATGGAAAAGGAATCAAACAATATCTTTGATTTCATAGGTCAAAATGAAAAATAAATACTAACACGCACCTCAATTGCCCATAAAGGTCGATTAGCTGCCAGACATCATGAACTCTAAAAAAACAATAATATGAGAACTGAAATTTTACAGTTGAAAGATTTAGGTCGTATGCCTAATGAAAGCATCAATGACCCAGATAACATTGTTGAAGTTATACGTTCTTATGATGAATTATTAAAGCGAATACAACTCCCCATATCATTTGATGAAGCTGAAGTATTGGTACAAATTTTTCCCGAGAGTTCTTTTTATGATTTGCAGTGGGACTTATTAAAACTGGTGGAATCTGTCATACGTATTGATGATGGCGACAAATATATCCAGTTAATAAACGCCTGTCCAAGTCAAGAATGGAAAGGTGTTCTAAACATTCGCTATAAAAATTATAAAAAGGAGAATATGGAATTTTAAGACCTACAAAAGCCCGCCGAAGGGGAACGCCCAAACAACCACCCGCAAAAACTGCTTTTAAGCATACCATAGAAAAAAAGGAAGACCGAACGCTCCGAAGTTTCGCCCTTATATATATATTTGTAATTGAGCGAAGATATACAGCGGAAAACGTATATAATTACATGTTATCTATTTAATAATAAGCATAAAACTATGAGATTCTTAAAAATTATGGGAATATTTACTTCTATCTTAAGTTTATTGAGTTGCGGGCATGGGAATAAACGAGTGACGCAAAACGACGGTATAAACTCCAATATCCCGGTTGCTGCCCGGATTACGATAGACAAACTGCCGGATGTATTGAGAAACGTGCAGGCAGGAAATACTGATTATGATTTTATAGGTATTTGTTCCAATGGTGTGGACTGCATCTACTTTGTGCTGGAGAACGGAAAGTTTTACATAGATTTTGAAGCTATGGGTAAAGAGCAGCTTCCCTACATAGATACCTTGAAACAGTTCGCAAAGGAACATAATTATCCTATTGTCGAAACAACCTATAACAATACTCCGGTCGATTACGAACATCTGAAATACGCTCCCGTCCTTAGCCTGAAAGTCAATGCGGACATAGACAGTATCGTAAAGGTCGGAAGCCAGATTGAGCATACCATTTTCAGGAACAATGAGCGAACCGTTTACGAAATAGTGCCTTGATTTTGCCAATAAAGACATTAAGATTTAGATAACAAACAGCACTGCCGCTTAAAGCGAAGCGCTGCCAAGCATCATCTACATAAGAATATGAGAACATTCGCCATAATCCTGCTTTTAGCAAGCCTGTTTGCCGCAAGTTGCGGAGAGCCGCCCATGCCGCCGAGCGACGAGGAAATGATACGCCACTTCGCCACGCACGAGGCGGCGTTCCGCAAGGTGTACGAAATCATGGCAGAGAGTTCAGAAGGCAGTTTCCACTATCCGCCGCTTTCTCCGGAAGAGGTCATTATACTTGATTCAACAGAGCAAAGCGATACATCCCATGAAACGAATGACGAACAAGACCTCCCGGTATATGGGCTGCTGAAGCCAGACCGAATACAGCTCGATTCCTTGTTGTCAGAGATTGGATGCGGTCTTGTCCTTGTTGACCGCAGGGAATGGGAAACGGCGGATTCGGTATATGTGAGCCTCGTTATGCCGTACTATTCCCACGGCATCGTGGATGCGGGAACGTCCAAGAGTTTCATTTACGATCCCGGATTGGAAAGCCGCCGGAACATCCGTATCACCGAACACGGCGACCTGAACGAGATCTATCGCAGGACGTACAACGACACCACGCTGTACAAGCCCGTCAGGGAAGGCTGGTACATTGAGTTAGACCATTCACGATAACCTGCAAAGAGGGACGCATGAGGATATTCCAATACATGCGCCGATTCTTCCAGATGATGACAAGGATGCGTAAGGTCATCCATATCGTTTCTATGACCTGTCGGCATGAACAACGCAAGAACGGGCTGGTTCCGGTGGAATCCTACAAACGGGAAACAGACCGGAATCTCTGGATACGCAGCATAGGAACCCGTCATTCCACACGGTACAGCATCGTTCTTTTTACAGCTGGATGATGGTATTGCAGCCGCCCTTTGGACTTCCCGATCTGAATGACATTCCGGGGACACCAGTGTACGCAAGCATGGCAAGCCTCGCAACCGGTTCCCCACCGGGGCACTCCGTTTTTCAGCGTAATATTGTTCACGGGACATACACGTTCGCAGACACCACATCCCATACAACCATTTTCCAAGGAGAAGTTCAAGTGCGAGCGACTGAAAAAAGCATTGAACAGCCCTTTGTGCAACAGATCCGATAACCTGCAATACGGGAAAGGCTTTTTCCGTTTGCCTTTTTTCAAGTCGTCGATTATTCGTGAAGTGTAAAGCTCCGCCCGTTCCAGTATCTTCGTCCTCCTTACTGAAGATACCTCGTATTCCTTCAGGCAGTTCCCTACGGTGGGCAGGTTGTAGCCATAGTCCAGACGCACGCCTTTGCCGGACATGATTTTGTCCACAACGGACACCGCACAGCCCTTGTACGTGTAATATGTGCCTATGGAGAAATAGTACACGCCTTTCCTGAACGGATAACTTTCCAAGAACCGGCGGACAATGCCGGGCAGTCCGCCCATATATACGGGGAATATAAAACCTACGATTCGGGAGTCCGATGCGGTGATTCCAGCTGACGGTGTCATTCTGAACAGCCCGGCTCCTCCAAAAGCCGCCGCAATATCCTGCGACAATTTCAGGCTGTTGCCTGTGGCGGAGAAATAATAGATGGATATTTCTTTGTCGTTTGCCGTTTTGCTTTTATAGTCCATAACATTTATTTTTGCGACAGCAAAGTTAATAGGTCTCTTTAAAAAAAGAAGAACTGTCTTGGTTATCAGTAACTTACATTTAGGTTAGTTTTCCTGTATATCAATTTGTTGGATAAAAGAAAAATGAGAAAAAAGTTAGATTACGATTATTGTTCTGCTTCCCCTATACTGGAATGGCTGGGTGACAAATGGGCTTTAGTTGTCTTATTGAAGCTACATGAGAATGAAGTAATACGTTTCAATGAACTATACAAAACAATCCCCTCTATATCGGAAAAGATGCTATCTACTGTTTTGCGGTCATTGGTAACGGACGGATTGGTAAATAGAAAAATATATCCCACAGTTCCACCCAAAGTGGAATATTATGTATCTGAATTTGGAGAAACTTTAATCCCTTATTTAGAGCAGTTGAAACAATGGGGGCAAGAAAATTTTGAAACGATAATGGAAAATAGACGGAAAAATAAGTATTGAAATTTAGTGCAAGGTACAAGTATATATTTATATATAGCTTACACCTTGCAATAACCTTAAAATGTTTATTTTCAACGATTTGCATAATCCAAAAATAATGCGAACATCTGAACCCAAGATGTTGGCAGACAGACACCGGACAACAGCAGATAGCTTTTAAGGACTAAAAGCGTGACGGATGCAAAGCCAAAATTTCAGAAAGTGCTGATATTTAGGAATAAATAACGCTTAATTTATAATCCAAGCGGCACGATGCCTGTTCTCCTGAATCGCCCGGATACAGCTGCCGGAATCAAGCCTGTACATGAAGCCCGCCAAGTTCCCGCTCTCGTACAAGCCCATGCCGATGGTCAGGCGGCTGTTGAAGTCGGTCTGGCTGACGACGTACCAGCCGCACCGGGCGAAATGCTCCTCGTAGCCGGAACGGGTTTCCAGCAGGAAATAGAACTTGCCGTCGTCCTCGAAACGGATGACGTACTCGCAACGCAGGCGGCGTGCGATCTTGCCCAAGATGCGGCTCTCCTCCTCGATGACCGCAGGAGTGGCAAGGAAGGTGTATTGTGCGATAAAGACAGCCTCGTCCATAGTGATGATGTTTGGTCGGTTACAAATATGCGAAATGTCCGGCACACGGCAAGCGGAAGAGACGGGAAATATGCGGAAGGGCGTGCGGATATGTAGAGCTTCTCCCTGCTTTTCACCGCCCGGAACGTGACAAGGCTACAAACGTGAAGCAAAACGAGGACAAGCGGTACGGTTTTGATACACGGACATATACAGACCGGTATATTTGCAGGGAAGTATAACAATAAAAACGTATCGGGACAATGGAAATAGTAAGCATCGAGAAAAAGACCTTCGAGGAGATGAAGGAACGGTTCGGCAGCTTCTCGCAGCACGTGAGGGAGCTTTGCGCCCGCTACCGACCGCCCGAAAAGATGAACTGGATGGACGGGGCGGACGTGTGCGAGAAACTGGGCATCAGCAAGCGGACATTGCAGACCTACCGTGACCGGGGGCTGCTGCCGTACAGCCAGATCAACCACAAGATTTACTACCGGACGGAGGACGTGGAGGCGTTCGTGGAAGCCATGAGCCGGGAAATGACGGAGGACGAGTGAGATGGAAGTGATCACAAGGGACACGGAAGAGGTACGGGCGTACTTCGAGGCACTGGAGGAAGGCATGAGGTACCTTGACACGGTAACGGCGCACTTCCGCCCGGCGATGAACGGCGAGGTCTATCTCACGGGCGAGGACGTGTGCAGGCTGCTGCACATCACGCCGAGAACGTTGCAGGACTACCGCACGCAGCGGCTGATCCCGTACATATCGCTGCCGGGCAAGACACTCTACCGCCAGTCGGATCTGCTGCGTATGCTGGAGGAGAACTACGTGGACATGCGCCCAAAGCGCAAACGGGGGAAAAGTCCAACATAAACGCACGGGGGTGTGCATCGGGAAATGCAGCAAAGGCAGGGACACCGCATCGGAAGTTCCTGCCTTTGCCGCATTCTGCACCGGGGGAAGGCGTCAAGCCGTTTCCCGGAGGGAGCGGCGCACCCGCTTCCCGTCCTGTTTCCTGTCCTTCTTCTCCAGCACGCTCCGCTGCATGGCGGCGAGGTTGCCGGAGATCGCCCGGAAATCGGAGCTTACCATCCTGTTGGTCACCTCGGCGTAGATCTGGGTCGTGGAAATGTGCTTGTGCCCGAGTATCTTGGAGAGCGCCTCGATGGTGCCGCCGTTGCAGAGATAGACGGTCGTGGCGAAGGTGTGGCGGCTTAGGTGAAAGCCGATCTCCTTGTGGATGCCGCAGGCTTTGGCTATCTGTTTGAGGTGCCTGTTGCACACGCTGTTGCTGGGTATGGGAAAGACAAGGTCGCCCCCGGCAAGCCCTTTGTAACGTTCTATCAGCTCCTTGGCAATCTCCATGAGGGGGACGTTGCTCGACACACGGGTCTTGGTGCGCCGGGTGATGATCCATTCCTCGCCGTCGAAGTCCATGCGCTGTATCTTGTCATGAGTGAGCGTCTTTATGTCAATGTAGCTAAGCCCGGTGAAGCACCCGAAGAGGAACATGTCCCGCACGAGGCTGGTCTGTTTCTTGACGAACACGGCGTTAGCCAAGGTGCGCAGCTCCTCCTCCGTGAGATAGCCCCGGTCGGTCTCCTGCATCTCAAGGCTGTACTCGCCGAAGGGGTCGGTGCGAACGATGCCCCGCCGCCACGCCTTGTCGGTCAGGCTGAGCAAGGGCATAGTGTATATCCAGAGGGTGTTGGCGCTCAATCCTTTCTCCACCCGCAGGTACTTGTCGAAATCGGCGATGATCTCCTTGGTCAGCTCCTTGTAAGCCATGTCGGTGCGCTTCTTCTTCTCCCAAAGGAAGGTCTTGAAATGGTTGTAAACAGCCAGATACTTGTTGTAGGTGGACTTGGCTCGCTGCCCTTTCTCCACCATCGCCCCGAACTCCCGGTTCATGTTCCCGAAGTCTTTCAGTATGCAGTTCTCCATCACGCCGACACCGAGGAAGGCGTTGCGCAATTTCTCGGCGGTGACGAAATCCTCTTCCCGGAGGATGCGGTGGTAGTGGTTGGTGAGCCGGGCGGAGACCTCCTTCAGTTGCCCGTTTATCTCGTTTGCCTCGGCGGACTTGCCTTTCGCCTTGCCGTTCTCCCAGAGGTCGGGGGTGACGAACAGCTTGGTTCCCACCGCCTTGTCATCCCCGTCAACGGAGATTTTCACCATGATGGGGGCTTTCCCGTCCCGGTTTCTCACTGCGGATCTCTTGATGTAGAACGAGGTCGCAAACGTACTTCTCTTTGTTTCCATAACTCTAAAATTTTCGTTTCTAAAGGTAGTTACTTATTTCTTACCAAGAGCTATGCAAAACAAGGCAAAGCGATGAAACAGAACTCGTTATGCCGTATATACCCCATTTCGGAACCGGTAGCTGTTTAGTAGCCGAACTTTGTCCGAAAGGGGTGTTTTCAGGCATTTTATGCCGGAGTCCGTTTCCACCCGCTCTGCATACAAGATGCTGACCTGCATTTATTTATGTAGAACTTTGCTTTTCTTTGCGCCTTATGCCGATTTTTTCGAAAAAAATAGCCAATCCCTTTAAACGAATTTAGCATACCCTTACTCCTCATCATAAGAAAGACAAAATATGGAAACAAGAAAAGAGGTCATAAAGCAAATGGGTGATGAGATGAAAGAGGATATTTTCCTTGAGGTGAACCGTCGTATCCATCGTAATCTACGTAAAAGATTTTGGTTGAAAGCATCCGCTATCGCCGCCTCTATTGCTCTTTTACTGGGAGTCTCTAATTATATCTCATATCATGAAGGCTATAAGAACCAAAACAGCCAAATGGTCGAGATGGCAAACCCGATGGGCATGAGGTCATCGATTGTTTTATCGGATGGAACACGAGTGATTCTGAACGCAGGTACTACCCTTAGCTATCCGGCCGCTTTTGTCTCAAGCCAAAGAGAAGTGAAAGTGAACGGGGAAGCTTTCTTCGAAGTATCACATGATAAGGACCACCCATTTATCGTAAGTGCGGAAAACGTGAAGGTGAAGGTACTTGGAACTAAGTTTAACGTGAAAGCCTATAAAGAAGATGACCATATAGAGGTCACTCTTACTGAAGGAAAAGTAGGTGTCGGACTAGGAGGACATCACGACATGATGTACATTTCTCCGGGCCAACAAGCTCTTTTCAATAAGATGAAACAGTCTTTTTCGAAATATGAAGTAAATTTAGACTACTATACATCATGGAAAGAAGGTAAGTTCTACTTTAAAAGTGTAACCTTCCTAGAGATAGCCAAGCAACTAGAACGTCGGTTCAATGTACATATATCGGTTGAACCGGCAAAACTTCAAAGAACCGTTTTTTCAGGTGATTTTGTGCGGGGTGAAAACTTAGAGCAAATACTTCGGATTATTACCGCAGATAAACGAACGGACTACACCATGCGAGGTGACAGTATATGCATCTATGAGAAATAAAACAATTGAGTATTAATCTTATAAAAATGATACGAGTATGAAAGACACGACATGAAAATAACAAAAAAACGGAAAATGCTACCAACATCTTCCGTTTTGAGAGAATGATCTTAGTTCGAATTATAGCGACACAATTACAAACCTAAAATCAATACGAAGATATGCATTTTAAATTAAATATTAGGCGTTATTCGCCGATTTCTCACTTCCATAAAATCGTTAATATTATGAGATTATCCCTAGTACTATGTATGTTGACTATTTTCTGCGCATCGGCTACCGTAAGTTATTCGCAGGTCAACGAGATTTCTCTTCATTTGGAAGATGCCACGTTGGAACAAGCTCTTGAGGCGATCAAGCAACAGAGTGAGTATTCGTTTTGGTATAGAAACGATGAGATTAATCTAGGCCGTAAGGTTTCTGTAAATATCAATAATCAGAATATCGCAAATGTATTAGATAGGCTACTAGCCACTCAAGGACTGGCTTATACCATTAACGAAAAGCATATTGTTATTTACAAAACAAACGAGAAAGCTTCTCATCCTATGATTACGAATAATAAAAAAATAACCGGAAAAGTGACAGATGAGAAGAATGAACCTATCATTGGAGCGAACGTAGTAGTAAAAGGCTCTACAACTGGTACAATTACTGACATGGATGGCAATTTCACATTAGAGGTACCCGATCAAGCTACTTTACTTGTATCCTATATCGGCTATACTCCTAAAGAAGTGGCGGTTAAAAATCAAAACAATCTTTCTATCATGATGATAGAAGACTCGAAGACAATTGATGAAGTTGTAGTTATCGGCTACGGTTCTGTGAAAAAAAGTAATCTGACAGGAGCTGTTTCCTCTGTAAAAACAACAGAGATACAACAAACTCCTATGACTTCTATCGACCAAGGATTAGTAGGCCGAGCTTCCGGTGTACAAGTTACGCAAACTTCGGGTATGCCCGGAGCGGTAGCGTCTATCCGTGTACGTGGTAGTAGCTCTTTACAAGGAGGAAATGAGCCGCTTTATGTAATCGATGGTTTTCCCGTATATAGTGGGACAGGTTTCGGCTCGACGGGTGGTAATACACAAATCAGTGGATTATCTACGGTAAACCCTTCTGATATTGAATTTATCGAGATTCTAAAAGATGCTTCCGCAACAGCCATTTATGGAGCACGTGCCGCTAATGGTGTTGTACTTATTACGACGAAGAGTGGTAAGAAGGGACGTGATATAATAACTTTTGAATCTAGTTTTGGTGTACAAAACGTAGCGAAGACAATTGATGTCATGAATGCGCAAGAATATGCGGCATTGGTTAATGAGGCCTATACGAACGATGGATTGGATGCGCCCTATAACACTACACAATTAGGCGAAATCGCTAAATTGGGTAATGGAACAAATTGGCAAGATGAAATTTTCCGTCCAGCTATGATTCAAAGTTATCAATTGACGTTTTCCGGAGGTGATAACAAAACAACATATGCGATCTCAGGGGGGTATTTTGATCAAAAGGGTGTAATTATTAACTCGGATTTCAAACGTTACTCATTACGATTGAATCTTGATAGACAAATATTCAATACACTGAAAGTCGGCACTCATATGTCTGGTACCCACACGATCAGTAGAACATCGGCAACAGATGTCGGTGGACGTGACGGAGTCGTGAACGGCGCTTTGAAAATGAATCCCATCCAGTCTGTCTATGCGAATGAAGAGACGGGTGAGTATACGCCAACTAACGACCCCGGGTTATTAATCCCGAATCCGGTAGCTACCGCAAAAGAAGAAATATACAATAATGCGACTACACGTGTGTTAGGTGATGTTTATGCGGAATGGGAATTCTTAAAAGACTTAAAGCTTAAAGTATCTTTGGGGATGGATATTATGTATTTGAAGCAAAATAAATATACTCCGTCAAATATCTACCAATCGTTAGGTATCGCATCTGCGAAAGTCGGTGTAAACCGTTCTATTAACTGGCTGAACGAGAATATACTTACTTGGAATAAGACATTCAAGGATATTCATTCTTTGAATATTTTAGGAGGCTTTACCATTCAAAGAAATAATGTGGAATCCGTAACGGGAGCATCTTCTAATTTCGTGAATGATGTCATGAAGTATAATAACCTAGGAGCCGGATCTATTTATGATAAACCGGAATCTTCTGCTACTCAATGGAGCCTTATGTCTTATTTGGCACGTATTAATTATTCGTTATATGACCGGTATTTATTCTCTGTTAACGGACGTGTGGATGGTTCTTCTCGTTTTGGTGGCAACAATAAGTATGGATTTTTCCCTTCGGGTTCTGTGGCATGGCGTATCTCTGAGGAAGGTTTTATGGAACCGGTTAAAGCTGTCATTAATAATTTAAAGTTACGTACCAGTTATGGCTTCACTGGAAATACAGAAATCGGAGTTTACGAATCCTTGGCTACATTGGGAAGTAATAGTTGGACAATCGGAAATCAATTGGTTTCTGGATTTTATCCGAACAGGATACCTAATCCTGACTTGAAATGGGAAAAAACAGGGCAATTTGATATTGGTTTTGATCTTGGGCTATTTAATAATCGCTTGCGTTTAACGGCAGACTATTATTATAAAAAAACAACGGACTTATTATATAATGTAGCGATTCCTAGCGCCTCCGGTTATGATTCTATGTTGAAAAATATTGGTAGTGTCCAAAATAAAGGTTATGAGCTTTCTATTGAGAGTGACAACTTAAGCGGGGCATTCTCATGGACAACAGCCTTTAATATTTCATTCAACCGGAATAAAGTATTAGAGTTGGGTGGGGAAACGTATAAAGATGTAGGTACATACGACGATCATTTAAAGACGAGTGATATCCGTCGCTTGATCGTTGGTCAACCAATTGGAGTATTTTATGGCTATCGTTTTGACGGTATTTTCCAAAATGAAGCAGAATGTGCTCAACAAACTTCTTCACCCTCGCCTATCGGTGTCGGACTCCGTCGTTATAAGGACTTGAATGGAGACGGTAAGATTGATGCCACAAACGATCGGGAGATATTAGGAGACGCAAATCCGAAATTCTTTGGAGGTATGACCAACACGTTTGCTTATAAAGGATTTGAGTTGAACGTATTCTTACAATACTCATATGGGAATAAGATTTTCAATTATAACGCAATGGAGCTTGAGTCGCCGACTGGTGGACAAAATGTATATCAGGATCTCGTGAACCGTTGGACACCTACGAATCCAAGTAATGAATATCAAAAAGCGACAACGAATCGGAATAATATCGTAAGTGATCGGTTCATTGAAGACGGTTCTTTCTTGAAATTAAAAACTGTCTCATTGTCTTATAGTTTCCCGAAATTGAATTGGAAACATATCGGAGGTCTGCGATTGTACGTAACCGGACAAAACTTATTGACTTGGACTAAATACAGAGGCTATGATCCGGAAGTGAGCTATCGAGGCGCTTCAACTTTAGAGGCAGGAGAGGACTTTGGCGGTTATCCGCAAGCCCGTACCTTTATGTTTGGCATTAAATTGGATATTAAATAACTTTTAAATCGACTCAAAATGAAAAAATCGTTCATATATATATTTTCAGCTTTCTGTTTCTCTTGTGGAATCAACAGTTGTTCTTTCCTTGACGAGAATCCCGTGGACCGTTTGGTCGTGGATAATTTTTATACAAGCGAGAAAGACGCACAGGCAGCGGTAGATGCTACTTATCAGCAATTAAACAGCTTATATAACCGTTTGATGTATATGATGGCAGAGCTACCTACCGATATGATGAAAAATGGTTTAGGTATGCCGAACGCAAACTTACAAGACTTGGAGTTTCTGCGATTTAACTCTCAGAATACATTTGTAAAAGATATGTGGAAAAATTGTTATTCCGGTATTTCTAGGGCAAATACGGCGATTGTTAAGATTCCAGAGATCAAAATGAATGAAAGTAAAAAGAACCGATTGATCGCTGAGGCTCGTACACTTCGTGCTCTATACTATTTCAACCTCGTTCGTTTCTTCGGCGATGTTCCTCTAATCTTAGACTTGAAAACCGTAGAAGATTCAAAAGGACCACGTGATTCTAAAGAACTGATTTATGATCAGATTATAGAAGATCTTACATTTGCGGAAGAACATCTTCCTTTAAGATCTGAATATTCAGCTTCCGATGAGGGCCGTATCAACAAAGGAGCCGCTAAAATTTTATTCGGTAAAGTCTATTTAACTAAAGGGGATTTCCAAAAGGCGAAAGATAAATTGGCAGAGGTAGTCGAGCATGAATCTGAATATGGTTTCGGTTTACACAAAGATTACCATGCGAACTGGCTTCGAGATACAGAGGCTGGTATTGAGGCTGTACTTTATATTGAGTATAAAGAACCTCCATTTCAACATAATGGTGAAATGGCGCTTGCTGGTCCGAAATATTCCATTCCGGGGAGCTTAGGAATCTCTGCCCTTAATGAGGCTGATATCCCGACACAAGAATTGTATGACCAGTTTGATAATCGAGATTTGAGAAAAAAGACTAATTTCAAAACAGAGTTCGCTCATCTTAAAACCGGTGAAATATTGAAATCAAGTATACCTCTTAGCGGTAAATTCTGGGTTGAAGGGCTTGAAACGGGTGACCGTTGCGATGTAAATATGCACATTATCAGGTATGCGGACGCTATATTAATGTATGCAGAGGCATTAAATGAAGTGGGCGAATCTACAAAGGCTCTCGCTATGTTAAACAGGATACGGGAACGTGCTTTTGGTGATGATTCTGGAAACTTTAAACCTATGTCGAAGGATGAGTTTCGTACAGCTATATTAAATGAACGACGGCTGGAATTCCCTCACGAAGGACATCGTTGGTTCGATTTAGTACGTACCGGTACATTTATTCAACGAATGAAAGAGCATAGTGCATATGAAGCAAAAGTAGCGGAAGCTAATAAAACTGAGATTGCGCAAAATATCAAGGAGCATATGATCCTTATGCCGATCCCTCAATCCGAGATAGACTTGAATCCTAATTTAGTACAAAATGCGGGATATTAGAAAATTGTTATTTATAACTGGGGTAGCAACTGTTACCCCGGTTATTATACAAGCCCGGGACAAACTTCCTAATATCGTGATCTTTTTTATGGATGATATGGGATATGGCGATTTAACAATCACCGGTGCTTCTGGATATAACACGCCTACTATTGACCGACTGGCCTCTGAAGGAATGTTTTTTACCCACTTTTATGCAGCCCAACCTATAAGTAGCGCATCGAGAGCCGGATTAATTACAGGGTGTTATCCAAATCGAGTGGGGATTTCGGGGGCATTGATGCCTCAAGGCCGTATAGGAGTGGCCCCTAATGAGGAAACTCTTCCGGAAATATTAAAAACTAGAGGTTATTCTTGTGGAATGGTCGGTAAATGGCATTTAGGTCACCTTTATCCATTTTTGCCTTTGCAACAAGGATTTGATGAGTATCTTGGGTTGCCTTATTCCAATGATATGTGGCCAGTTGATTATGACGGGAATAGAGTGACTCCAGCATCTAATTTACCAAACAAATTACGGCATCCGGCATTACCATTAATCGACGGAAATGAAAAAATAAGAGAATTGTGGACATTGGATGATCAAGCCGAGCTTACTACATTATATACGGAACGGGCGATCCAGTTTATCAAAAAGAATCGTGAACAACCATTTTTTCTTTACTTTGCTCACTCGATGCCACATGTTCCGCTTGCTGTATCCAACAAATTTAAAGGAAAGAGTAAACAAGGTTTATATGGGGATGTCATGCTTGAGGTAGATTGGAGTGTCCAACAAGTTCTAGAAACAATAGAGGAATTAAACCTAGATGAAAATACTTTGATTATCTTTACGTCGGATAATGGGCCTTGGTTTAGTTTTGGTAATCATGCCGGGAGTACCGGAGGTTTGAGAGAAGCGAAAGCTACCACGTTTGAGGGAGGACAACGTGTTCCTTGTATCATGCGTTGGAAAGGAGTGATTCCTAGAGGTACTGTTTGCAATCAATTAGCCAGTACGATTGATATACTTCCTACATTAGCATCGTTAACGGGAGCAGAACTTCCTAAGAAAAAAATTGATGGGGTCAATATCGAAAAATTGTTATATAGCATGAATGTTGAGTCTCCTAGAAAATATCTGCTCTATTATTATGGGGAGAATAATCTGGAGGCCATTCGGAACGATCGATTTAAATTGGTATTCCCTCATGAACATGCCACTTATTTAGAGGCAGGAGTCGATGGGTATCCCGGGAAAATTGGGAGAGAACATATCGATTTATCTCTATATGATTTGCGTAGAGATCCGGGAGAAAGATATGATGTGAAAGATCAATATCCGGAGGTGATTCGTCTATTACAATCTATAGCAGAAGAGGCTCGGTTGGATCTGGGAGATGATCTCACGGGACAAATAGGTTTGAATCGTCGGGAAGTAGGTTACATAAAATAATTATATATGAAAAATACTATTAATTATGGAGCTATATTAGCCCCTGCCCTTTTGTTCTCCGCATGCGGAACAGGGCAAAAAGAAGTGGCAGAGAAGCCGCTCAATATCATTCATATCATGACGGATGATCATTCGTATCAAACTATTAGCGCTTATGGACATGCGCTAGGTAAATTGGCTCCTACACCAAATTTAGATCGTTTGGCTGCGGAAGGTATGTTATTCAGGCAAGCCTTTGTAGAGAATTCTCTGTCTACTCCTAGCCGTGCTTGTTTGATGACCGGTCTTTACAGTCACCAAAACGGACAAAGACAGTTAGGAAAAGGTATTGATACGACAAAAGTATTCTTCTCTGAAATCTTACAACAGCACGGTTATCAGACAGGTGTTGTCGGTAAATGGCATATGCAATGTGAGCCGAAAGGTTTTGATTATTATCATGTGTTATGGGATCAGGGAGATTATTATAATCCGGAGTTTAAAAGCAAAGAATCGAATGGCAAGTATGTAAAAGAAGAGGGATATGCGACGACCCTTACGACCGATCACGCTATCGAGTTTTTGGAAGAGAGGGATAAGGATAAGCCTTTCTGCCTGCTGGTTCATCATAAGGCTCCACATCGTAACTGGATGCCGGATACGAAATATATGGATTTATATGAGGATGTAGAGTTCCCATATCCAGATACTTTCAATGATAATTATGCTACTCGTTGCGATGCCGCACGTACACAAGAGATGAGTATAGACAAAAATATGACTTTGGTTTATGATTTGAAGGTAGATGAGCTTAAAGATAAGGAGGCTTATAAAAAGGAATGGAATATTGATGGTTGGCAGGCCTCTTTGGATCGTATGACCCCGGAACAACGGGAGGCTTGGATCGCTTCTTATAAGCCCCGCAACGAAAAATTCATTAACGAGAACCTGAAAGGCGAGGATTTGGTTAAATGGAAATATCAACGTTATATCAAGGATTACGTACGTTGCATCAAATCTATTGATGATGAGGTGGGGCGTTTGATCGCCTATTTGGAAAAAGAAGGGCTTATGGATAATACCGTGATCGTTTATACCTCGGATCAAGGTTTTTACATGGGTGAACATGGCTGGTTCGACAAACGTTTCATGTATGAGGAATCTTTCCGTACGCCGTTGATTATCCGTTATCCTGCTAAAATCAAGGCGGGAAGTGAATGTACAGCCTTAGTACAGAACATTGACTATGCCCCGACTTATCTGGATATAGCCGGTATCGAGAAACCTGATTATATGGTAGGAACTTCTTTAGTCCCCTTGTTTGGAGGCGAGACACCAAGAGATTGGCGTGAGTATCTATATTATCATTATTATGATTATCCTGCGATCCATATGGTACGTCGCCACGATGGCGTACGTGACAGTCGTTATAAATTGATTCATTTCTATGGAGAGAAGAATGAACATAATGACGCGATTAACTGCAATGAGCTTTACGATTTGCAAAGTGATCCGAATGAGCTGAATAATTTATACGATAATCCGGAATATGCTGATATCCAAACTCGCCTGCAAGTACGTTTGGATAAGTTCCGTGTAGACCAGAAAGTTGACGAATATTAAGGTGCTAACTCTGTAAAATCATTTATTTTGTGTAAGTTTGGCGGATAGAAAGAATCATTCACCTAAAATACGATCGTGAAATGAAACTCAATTTATCCGCCAGATTTTTAATGCTGGCCCTACTTTGTGGTTCTTGCGTATTGAACACGCCAAAGGAGGAGCTTGAATACAACGGAATGAATACGCTACAGATATCAAATGTAGATGATTTGATATCTTTCTACCAATATGCGGATGACCGAATTCCTTTAATTAGCGGACACCGAGGTGGACGGGGAAAAGGCTATCCTGAGAACAGTATGGAAACCTTTGAAAATACCCTCTCTTATACTCCTGCCACGTTTGAGATAGATCCGAGGTTAACCAAAGATAGTGTTATCGTCCTTTTCCACGATGATACACTGGAGCGTACCAGTAATGGGACTGGGAAAGTTTCTGATTATACTTGGGAAGAATTGCAAAATTTCCGTTTGAAGGATCCCGAAGGAAATATCACAAACTATCGTATCCCGACTTTAGAGGATGCGATTCGTTGGGCCCGTGGAAAAACAATCCTAATCCTTGATAAGAAGGATGTTCCGATGGAGCGCACTGCTCAGTTGATTACCGATATGCAAGCGGAACCTTATGTAATGATTACGGTTCATGATGGTGCCTCGGCTCGTTTCTTTTACGAGAAAAATCCGAATTTCATGTTTGAGGCTTTTGTAAAAACGAAAGAGGCGGTTCAAGACTATGAGGATAACGGTATACCTTGGAACCATATCATGGCTTACGTAGGACCTAAGATTACCCCCGAAGTCCGTGAGGTGATCGATATGTTACATGAAAGAGGTGTCATGTGTATGATCTCTACCGCCCCTTCCGACGATAAACTATCCACACCCGAAAGTCGTGCTGAAGCATACCGTATGATCATCCGTCAAGGCGTGGACATCATAGAGTCTGACCGACCTATAGAGGTTGCTGAAGCGATCTCTAGCTTGATTCCGGTTAGCAGTTCCAAAGGAAAGTTTTTCTCTACACTATAAACATAATCAATATAAGACATGAACAAAGAACTAGAAATGACTCCCAACGTATTAGTGGAGTTTTTACAAAAGCCAGCGTCCGAGTTTACGAAAGAGGACATTATCCGTTATATCTATGAGAAAGATATCCAGATGGTTAATTTTATGTATCCTGCAGGCGACGGACGTTTGAAAACACTAAACTTTGTAATCAACAATGCGGCCTATCTGGATGCGATCTTGACTTGCGGTGAGCGTGTGGATGGCTCTAGTCTTTTCTCGTTTATCGAGGCGGGAAGTAGTGACCTGTATGTGGTGCCCCGTTTCCGTACGGCTTTCGAGGATCCGTTTGCGGAATTACCTACGCTTACCATGCTTTGCTCATTCTTCAATAAGGATGGAGAACCCTTAGAAAGTTCCCCGGAATATACCTTGCATAAAGCTTGTAAGGCTTTTCATGAGGTGACGGGAATGGAATTTGAGGCAATGGGTGAATTAGAATATTACGTAATCGCACCGGATGAAGGCGTTTTCCCTGCTACCGACCAAAAAGGTTATCATGAATCCGCTCCTTACGCTAAGTTCAATGAGTTCCGGACGGAGTGCATGCACTGCATAGCGCAAGCCGGGGGACAAATTAAATATGGTCATTCAGAAGTTGGTAACTTTACGTTAAATGGTTTGATCTATGAGCAAAATGAGATCGAGTTCTTACCATGTCCTGCGGAAAATGCAGCGGATCAATTGATGATCGCTAAATGGGCGATCCGCAATCTAGCGCATGAATATGGATATAACATCACTTTCGCTCCGAAAATTACGGTGGGAAAAGCAGGTTCCGGTCTGCATGTCCATATGCGTATCATGAAAGATGGCAAGAATCAGATGTTAGCGAATGGTATCTTATCCGAAACCGCCCGTAAGGCTATCGCTGGAATGATGTGCTTAGCTTCCTCTATTACGGCTTTTGGAAATACGAACCCAACCTCATATTTCCGCTTGGTTCCACACCAAGAAGCACCTACGAATATTTGTTGGGGAGATCGGAATCGTTCAGTTTTAGTTCGTGTTCCGCTAGGTTGGGCCGCAAAAACGGACATGTGTGCTTTGGCGAATCCATTGGAACCTGCCAGCCATTATGATACGAGCCAAAAGCAAACGGTCGAGATGCGCTCACCGGATGGCTCCGCTGATTTATACCAATTATTGGCAGGATTGGCAGTTGCGTGCCGCCATGGTTTTGAGATCGACGATGCTTTGGAGATCGCTGAGAAGACTTATGTAAACGTGAATATTCATAAGGAAGAGAATCAAGATCGCCTAAAGACATTGGATCAACTCCCAGACAGTTGCGCAGCCTCAGCTGCCCGTTTAAGACAACAGCGTGCTGTTTTTGAAAAATATAACGTATTTAGTCCGAGTATGATAGACGGCATCATCCGTAAACTGGAATCTTATGATGACGCTTCTTTACGCAAGGACCTAGAGAATAATCCGGAAGAGATGTTGAAGCTGGTCAATACTTATTTCCATTGTGGCTGAAAATCCTTTTTATGGTTTCACAAGAGGGTGTGTCATGACACACCCTTTTTATGTCCTGCTTTCATCTCTTGAACTTTCCATTGTGTTTTTTTGAATATCCGAGCACAAGAGAGACCATAAATTAAAACGAAAATATTCTAGAGAAGAAAAAAAGATATAATAGTAAAAAAAACATGATAAAAAATTGTTATTTACAAATAAAGGCTTACCTTTGCCAACATCAAAACAAAATGATGTTATAAATTCATTTTGAAGTTATATGTTTTTCGAGTTTAACCTTGACTGTGAGCACAAAAGATTATCGCGAAGATCTTTTGAACGGTTGGATAGAGACGTCTATTTAGCCGTTTTTTCTTTTAGCCCTATCCAATAAAGCTATTCAGCTATTTGACAGATACAGCTTTATTTGTCACGGAGATTTTATATCCTTTTATTTTATGGATTACGAAATAACATACTGCATAAAAGCGGTATGTTGTATCGCACTATTATACAGTTGAGCAATGAATTATACATATAAACAAATATGGCTCATCAACTTTCCTGTAATGATGAGCATCTTAATGGAACAATTAATCAATATTACGGATGCTGTTTTCTTAGGCCACGTTGGAGAGATAGAATTAGGAGCGTCCGCTATCGCCGGAATTTATTATTTGGCGATTTATATGCTTGGTTTTGGATTTAGCATTGGATTGCAAGTAATGGTAGCTCGAAGGAATGGAGAGCAAGATTACAAGGAAACCGGCAAGACCTTTTTTCAAGGCTTATTTTTCCTTTTGGGATTGGCTATCTTTCTTTACCTTCTCATTCATACGGTTTCCCCATTTATATTAAAGAAGCTGATCGTTTCCTCGGATATTTATCGAGCGGTAATCCTATACTTGGATTGGCGTAGCTTTGGATTGTTGTTTTCATTCCCATTTTTAGCGATACGTTCTTTTTTAGTGGGGATAACGCATACAAAAGCTCTATCTTGGGCTGCTGCCATAGTGGTATTAATCAATATTCCTTTAAATTTTTATTTGATATTCACTAGGGAATTAGGAATCTCGGGGGCGGCAATTGCCTCTTCTTTGGCAGAGATGGGCTCCTTTATGATGCTTTTCTTCTATATGTGGATACGATTGGATAAAGAAAAATATGGGTTAAGGCCGGTCTATAATGGTAATTTACTTATAAAAGTCTTGAAGTTATCAATATGGAGTATGCTTCATGCGTTTATTAGTGTAGCCCCTTGGTTCTTGTTTTTCGTTTCAATTGAACATTTGGGAAAAATAGAGTTAGCAATTTCCAATATAACCCGGAGCGTATCGGCTATATTTTTTGTGATAGCGAATTCTTTTGCGCTTACAACAGGCTCATTAGTCAGTAATGCGATTGGTGCGGGAGAAGGGAAGGCACTATTTTCAATCTGTAGTAAAATTCTGAAATTAGGTTATGCCATAGGATTTCCCTTGGTTGCGATTGCTTTATTGTGTAATCTATGGATTATTGGTTTTTATACGAGTAATGAACTATTGATACAATTATAAAGTCCGCTACGGGAGAATCCGAAACACCAGTAGCGGTATAGGCTCCGAAAAACAGCATGAAAAGGACAATACCGGTTCCATCGTTCAGCATCGACTCGGCATCCACTAGCGTCGAGAAACGTTTACTGGTGCCTAGCTCTTTCAACAATGCGACAACGGCCACTGGGTCTGTCGCACTTATCAAGGCTCCGAACATCAATGCAAAGGTCCAGTTCCACCCTTCATAAGAAGGGGCGAACGTTCCGATCCCTATCATCAAGGCAGCCGTCAGCAACATCGCAATAATGACACCCGGTACGGACAATATAGTGGCATTTGTCAATGTTTTTCGAAAGATATGCACGTCCAGTTCATAAGCAGCGTCGAATATCAAGATCGGAAGAAAAATATAAAGTATCATATCGGGATTAGCATTTCCGGCAAGATCGATCGATGATTTTAATATAGGAATGCTTTCCAACCAGCCTATCCGGTCAAACGTACCGATCAATAATCCAAAGGCAAATAGCCCGACCGTGTAAGGAAGAGGCATCTTTTTTAATCCGAATTTTAAAATCGTACCTCCCATCAACCCTATCAATACAAAAAATAATGGGGCCAGTAAATTATTCGTTTCCATATTGATTCCTATGAGCTTTGTCCTATAAAAATAGAATAAAATCTCTTTCATAGTGAAAAAATATTTCCAAAATGAAAGAGATACAGAAGGTTTATTTAAAAGACAGTCGTATGTCCTCTTCCGAAAACAATATAGCGGTATTGACTAGTGCCAAATGGGAATATGCTTGAGGAAAATTCCCCAGTTGCTCCTTGGTTTCAAAATCAATGTCTTCACTGAAAAGTCCCAAGTGATTTGAATTATGAAGCATTTCCTCAAACAGACTACGTGCTTCTTCTTTTTCTCCAATGACATAAAGAGCACGGATGAGCCAGAACGTACAAATAGTAAAGGCGGAAGAGGGGAGTCCGAAATCATCATGAGATTTATAACGGTACATCAACCCTTTATAAAGTAACGCATTCTTTATCGCTTGCACTGTTTTATGGTAGCGTATGTCTCTCGGATCGATAAATCCGTACGGTTCCATTAACAACAAGGACGCATCAAGGTCGGAATTACCGTAGGTTTGCGAGAAACTTTGCATCTCTTCTTTCCAACCGTTTTTCATGACATTTTCTTTGATTACGGTCGCTTCTTCCGACCAACGTCTCCGGTATGTCGGTTTGTTTAATAAATCTGCAATACGAGCTCCCCTGTCTAATGCGACCCAGCACATAACTTTGGAGGAAACAAAATGCTGTCCTTCTCCTCTAATCTCCCAAATGCCTTTGTCGGTTTTTTCCAGTCAATCATCACATTCGTCAGGATACTTTTTACCATTTCCCACATATCTTCCACCTCGTCCAATGTACCGGGCATCAAACGATAGTATTGGTAGATCAGGTCCATTAAATAGCCGAACGAGTCATTTTGAAGCTGGTGGTAAGCATCATTACCGATCCGAACGGGTCGTGAGTTCTTATAACCGGAAAGATGTCCCAGAATAACTTCCGTCAATTTTCTTTCTCCGCGAATACCGTACATGATCTGGTAGGTATCGTGTTGAGAAACAAAAGTAGACTGGACAAATCTCATGAACCGCCTTGCGGCTTCCACATGGCCTATCTGGAACAAAGTTTCAATGGACATGGAGGCGTCGCGCAGCCAACAAAAACGATAATCCCAGTTACGGACTTCTCCGATCGTTTCCGGTAGGCTAGTTGTTATGGCCGCCAATACGGCTCCATTATAAAAAGACATCAATTTTAAAACTAGGAGACTTCGCTCAATGATATCGTTATAGACCGTAAACTTCTTGGTTCGGTCAGTCCAATTCAACCAATAAACCAGCGTCCGGCAGTATTCCAGTTTCTCACGCTCAATGTTGACAGGTATTACTTTCTCGTTATATGAAAGTAGCAAGAACTCGTCCTTAGCCAGTACGATTTCTTTCTGTTCCAAGATGTTGTGCAAAGGTAGTGAGGAATAAAGATATTGCCTATCTTTGCTGTTAGAAGTAGAGTAGGTCTCTATATATTCCGAGGTCGTGTTGAAAATTGTCTTTCCACGGGCATAGTCCGGAGCCGGCTCATAGTTGATTTTAAAACGGGGAGTACCTTTGATTCTGCGGATATATCGGTAGATCTCTGCCGGACGATAACAATTGCTCGCATCGCTCAGATGGTAACAAGGCATGAAATCTACAACGGCAAATTCATTTTCTTCTGATACGAAGTTGGTCGAAAGAATATTTGTATGAGGAACATACGATTGCGATATTTGATAATCCGGAGAAACCTCGAAGCCGAAATATCCCCCTTTCTCCCGATCGAGCAATGATGCAAAGATGGAAGGTGAGTCGAAGTTAGGGAAACATAACCAATCTATACTGCCTTTATCCGAAATCAAAGCCGCAGTGCAGCAATTTCCTATTACTCCGTAATTTAACTTGTCCATAAAAATTATTTTTTATTTGTCCACAATCCTTTAAAAAAATCAACGGTGGCTTTCAGTTGACCTTTTATGCTTTTGGAAGTCGTTCCGTAACTAACACCTTCACCCGACAGTTTTTCCAAAAAAGGCAATACTTCTTCCTGCGAGGACAGATTGTATTTGGCTTTTTCAGATACAATTCCAACTTTAACTGTTATGGCGGATACTGGAAGAGCCCGGAACATATCCTCATCCGTCGTGTCATCTCCCATTGCTAGTATAAAATCATAGCGGGAAGCCAATAATAGGCGAGCTACTTCCGAACCTTTTGTGCATTCTGGAGATTTTATTTCCACGACTTTGTTGCCCTGCATGATTTGTAATCCCTTTTTCAGGCAAACAGGCATTATAGCCTTTGTTAGCTGTTGCGCTCTCAGCTCTCCCAGCCAGGCGTCCGATTCTCTATAATGCCAGGCAAGAGCAGCTTCTTTTGTCTCAAGATGAGAGTACGGGGTTTTGCTTACAAACAAATTTAGAATAAACAATAGCTCCGAATCCCACTCTCGATTGCCTATGTTTTTATGCCATGCGCCTTTTTCCTTGTAAAATGCACCATGCTCGGCGGCAAAAGACAGAGGAAGATCTCCCAGCCATTTCTCCAATGTATAGTGGTCCCGCCCGCTATTAATGGTTACATGATTCCGAGAGTCGGAACAAAAACGCTGTAACAGGTCTCGTAATGCAGGTGTTGGAACTGCATCTTCCGGATGATTTTTGAATGCAGTTAATGTTCCGTCGTAATCCAGCAAAATCAAGCGCTTTTTCGCTTGGTCATATAATGTTTTGATTTCGTTCTGGTCTTGTGCGGAGATCTTTTTCTTTTGTAATCGTTTGTTTTTCTCTGCGGTCTGCCGCCATTCTCTCATGAAATCCGCAGCCCATTTGTTTACGGTTTGAACCGAAAGGATGGCTTGCATTCGCTGAAGCCTTTCTCTTTGTTCCTCCAATGGCATTTTCAATGCACGGCAAATGGCTTGTTCGATCTGGTCCGTGTCGTTTGGATTAATCAATAAAGCATCAGACAATTCAACCGAAGCACCGGCCATTTCACTTAAAATGAGTACCCCCGGATTATCTTGTTTGGTAGCGACATACTCTTTTGCCACAAGATTCATACCATCGCGCAAAGGGGTTACCAAGGCTATATCGGCAACATAATACATCGCTACTAATTCCTCAAAAGAGAAACCGTGATAAAAATAACATACCGGAGTCCAATTCATGGTAGAGTAAGTTCCATTGATAGAACCGATCTCCTCGTCTATTTTGGTTTTCAATTCGGCATAACTGCCTACATGGTCGCGAGAGGGGACGATAACCATCGCCAATGTCACTTTCCCGTGATATTCCGGATGATTTTTCAAAAAAGAGGCGAATCCGTAAAGACGGTGCAATATTCCTTTGCTGTAATCCAGTCGGTCTACCGATATGATTAACTTATGATCTCCAAATAGAAGTCGTGTTTTCTCTACTGCGTGGTGGACTTTGTCATCAGCTATCACATTGTGATAAAGATCATAGTTTATCCCCATCGGTAATGCATCCACACGGGTTACACGATCATTCATTTGAACTTCATCCAGATTGAAATTCTTATGAAGGACGCGTTCCGTCGCACTGATGAAATGACGCATATAATCGTGAATGTGAAAAGCGACAAAGTCGGCTCCCAAAAGTCCGTTCAGGATCTCGACCCTTTCGGGCAGAATCCGGAAAAGTTCATGTGAAGGAAACGGAATATGGTGGAAATACCCGATATGAAGGTTGGGAAACTTCTCACGGAGCATGCCCGGCAACAGCATTAACTGATAGTCCTGTACCCAAACCCAATCATTAGGTTCAACTATCCGAGATATCTCTTCACAAAAAACAGCATTGACTTCCCTATATGATTCCCAAAAGTTCTTTTTATATAACGTATAAGCAAAAAAGTAATGACAGAGGGGCCATAGGGTACTGTTGCTATATCCTTCGTAGTAATTTTCATACTGCCTGTCGGATAAGAATACCGGATGATAATTATTTTTTTCCAATTGACTGCAAATGTCATCTTTTTCCGTCTTTTGTTCTACGCAGACGCCAGGCCAACCGATCCAATGTTTTTCACAATCAACGTCCAATGACTTCAAACCTGTAGCCAGCCCTCCTTCGCTCCGTGAAAAAACAAATTTTCCATCGGAGGAACGTGTAACTTTTACAGGCAACCTATTCGAAATGATAAATAATCTCATATTTGAAATATTATATACAACACAAAGCAAAATCCATACCAATTTGTATTTGTCATTGATAAACAGATGTTTGTAAATAGGGAAGCCTAAGTAATATTACCAAAATGAAAAAGTGTTTTTCATTTTAGTTGGTTTTTTTTACTTTCAATTTAGAATTGATATTTTTAATCAATTGATATATAGTGATTTATGTTTATTATTCTTAAATTGGTCTGATTTTGGCATTATCTTTATCAGTTTAGATTTCCGAAGAAAGTATCATTAATATTCATCTTCGGTTGTCTGCTATAAGAAACAATGTAGAACAACAAAGAAACAAAATGGTATTTTTTATTTATCAATTAGGCTCGCTTGCCTCTGTATGGGCAATCAGCAATTTAATAAAAAAAGATGTTCCTCAAAGGATCAAAAACAAGATTATCGTTCTGTTACTAGTAACAAGCTGGATTGGTGTTTTTGGATATTTTTTCATTTTGAAAAACAGGATTGAAAAATGGTAGCCTTGCAAGAAGTATTTGGTTGCCCATAGAAGGATATAAGTTTCATATTATATATTATTGCAATTAAAGTTGTTTTATGTGTACCAAAATCTTTTTCTCCATTCATTATGTAAAGATTTGAATTGTTTTTTTCTTTTTGAGCCGTGGATATAATTTATTCACGGCTTATTTAAAAGATTTAATTTCAAAAATTAGGATACAAATGGAAAAGAATATGCGGATGAAATTTTTGAAGCAACGGATAACGGTAATATTACTGTTTGTGGCTAGCGTATGTATATGTGGTAACATCAATGAATTCTATTTCTTCGAAAATGATTATTATTTTAAATATCTGCTGAATACTTTTACAGGAATCATCCTTTTGACAGGAATTGCCTATTTATGCTATCCTCAAAAGAAGACAAATCAGGAAAATGAATTGGTGCTGAATGAATACAAACTGGTGTATGAAACGGAGTCTACCGCATCGCAATATTTTATTTCTGATACAGAAGCTTGGAACACATTAAGAAAACAATTGAAAACAACAGCTCGGGGACATGCTATTTTATATATCAGCGAAAGTTGCGAATTGCCTATAATCAATAACACGATTTTAGCTAAAAAGAGAAATTTCGATTGTTGGAAGCCTGTCTGTGCAGGGCAGATATCTAAAGATTTTGGTGAGATTTAAAGTGATCATAAAAAATATATGGCATCCATAAAACGATGTCCATGGAAAGGAAATGTCAATTATCTGAAAATATGGGGAATAATATTGAATTGGACCTAATCAGCGTTGAAAAGCACCTCATTCAGAAAGTTCTCCAACATACCAACGGATACAAACCCGAAGCAGCTCGTCTTCTTGGGATAGGCTTAACCACACTTTATAAGAAGATGGAAGCCTATGGACTATAATGTGGAACACTTTGTTCTTGCATACCCGGTAGGTTACCTAAAACAGGCAGCTTGCCTGTTTTATATACCTTTTCAAAATGAAAATATCCTTTTCATTTTGAAAAGGATTGAGCATATTACATAATAATATTATTTTTTTGATTATATAACTGATAAACAATATATTGTGCATAAACTCGATTTTTTGGCACAACTTTGGCATATAGTAGGGCGGAAAACAAATAAATAGTATTAACAATTAAAAGAGACAAGTATGGAAGATACGTTATCATTTTTGTTCTTGTGTGCTACCGGTGTAGTATGCTATTGGTTTTTCTTCAAGTGTGTGGACTGGTTTGAGAAAATTTAATGTAAGAAAGGAGAATTAAATTATGTTTTTAGCACTGTTTATACTTTGCTTATTGATCTTCGGGTATTTGATGTATGTCCTAATTAAGCCCGAAAAGTTTTAATGGTAATTATTTTTTTAAGTGAAAAGATGAATACAGAAATTTTAGGTGTAGCATTGCAGATATTGCTGCTGCTGGTTATCAGTTACCCGCTGGGAAAGCATATCGCCAAGGTGTATAAGGATGGAAACGACTGCATGCGTTTCATGGCTCCAATTGAAAGATTTATTTACAAACTGGCGGGTATCAACCCCAATGAAGAGATGGATTGGAAGGCATTCTTGAAATCTCTGCTTATTATAAACGTATTTTGGTTCTTCTGGGGTATGATCCTGTTGGTATCGCAAGGATATCTTCCTTTGAATCCTGATGGGAACAGCGGACAAAGTCCAGATTTGGCGTTCAACACGTGTATTAGTTTCATGGTTAACTGTAACTTGCAGCACTATAGCGGAGAAAGCGGTTTGACTTATTTTACACAGTTGTTCGTCATCATGTTGTTCCAGTTCATCACTGCTGCAACAGGTATGGCTGCTATGGCTGGAATTATGAAATCGATGGCTACCAAAACAACTAAAACAATCGGCAACTTCTGGCACTATTTAGTGATCAGCTGTACACGTATCCTTTTCCCGATGTCTCTGATCGTGGGTTTCATCCTGATCATACAAGGTACGCCGATGGGCTTCGACTCCAAAATGACAATCCCGACATTGGAAGGAGCAGAACAAACTGTTTCACAAGGCCCTACAGCTGCAATCGTTCCGATTAAACAGTTAGGTACGAATGGTGGTGGTTACTTCGGAGTAAACTCTTCTCACCCATTGGAAAACCCGACTTACCTGACCAATATTGTAGAATGCTGGTCTATTCTGATCATTCCGATGGCATTGGTATTTGCTTTGGGATTTTATCTGAAACGTAAAAAGTTAGGTTATGTGATCTATGGTGTAATGCTGTTTGCTTATCTTTTGGGGGTATTCTGTAACGTTCACTATGAGATGGCAGGTAACCCGAAAATCGACGAGATGGGTATTGACCAGTCTTGCGGTGCTATGGAAGGTAAGGAAACCCGTCTGGGTCCGGGCGCAACCGCTTTGTGGTCTGTGACTACGACCGTCACCTCTAATGGTTCCGTTAACGGTATGCACGACAGCACAATGCCTCTTTCCGGTATGGTGGAGATGTTGAACATGCAGATCAATACATGGTTTGGTGGTGTCGGCGTAGGTTTCATGAACTACTATGCATTCTTGATTATAGCCGTATTCATCAGCGGTTTGATGGTCGGACGTACGCCGGAATTCTTAGGTAAAAAGGTAGAAGCCCGAGAAATGAAGATTGCGACGATCGTTTCGTTGGCTCACCCGTTCGTGATTTTGATCTTTACGGCTATCTCTTCCTACGTATGGGTATATGCCCCTGAATTCGTAGAGAGCGAGGGTGGCTGGTTGAACAACCCCGGTTTCCATGGTTTCAGTGAAATGTTATATGAATATACTTCTTCTTCTGCTAACAACGGTTCCGGTTTTGAAGGATTAGGCGACAATACCTATTTCTGGAACTACACTTGCGGTTTGGCACTGATCATTTCACGTTATTTGCCAATTGTCGGACAGGTAGCTATTGCAGGTCTTTTGGCAAACAAGAAGTACACTCCGGAAAGTGCGGGTACATTAAAGACTGATACGGTTACATTCGGTGTGATGACATTCTGCGTAATCGTCATCGTTGCTGCCTTGTCATTCTTCCCGGCACAAACATTAGGCCCGATCGCCGAATATTTTAGTATTTACTAATTGACAGATTAAGAAGATGAGAAATAACAAAACTGCTTCTTTATTTCCAAAGGAGCTCGTTATAGAAAGTTTGAAGCAATCATTCGTTAAGTTGAATCCGCGGATGATGTTCCGTAACCCGATCATGTTTATCGTGGAGGTGGTGACGTTCGTCATGTTGTTTGTTACGATTTGGGCTGCTGCCACCGGTGATACAACGCAAGGATCTTTCGGTTACAATATCTTAGTGTTTATTGTATTGTTCGCCACGTTGCTTTTCACCAACTTCGCAGAGGCGATTGCAGAGGCACGAGGCAAGGCTCAGGCCGACAGTTTGCGTAAGACCCGGGAAGAAACTCCTGCCAAATTGTGTGTCGGTAACAAGATCGAAACGGTCAGTTCTTCTCAGTTGAAGAAAGGCGACATCTTTATTTGTGAAGCCGGCGACACGATTCCTTCCGATGGTGAAATTATCGAAGGTCTGGCTTCTATCGATGAAAGCGCCATCACAGGTGAATCTGCTCCGGTGATCCGTGAAGCGGGTGGAGATAAGAGTTCTGTAACAGGCGGTACGAAAGTATTGTCCGACCAGATCAAGGTGAAAGTGACGACCGAACCGGGTGAAAGTTTCTTGGATAAGATGATCGCCTTGGTGGAAGGCGCTTCTCGCCAGAAAACTCCGAACGAAATCGCCTTGACAATCTTGCTGGCAGGTTTTACATTGGTATTCGTTGTTGTTTGCGGTACCTTGAAGCCGTTTGCTGATTATTCCAACACGACGATTACGATCGCGGCCTTTATCTCTTTGTTCGTTTGTTTGATCCCGACTACGATCGGTGGTTTGTTATCTGCCATCGGTATTGCCGGTATGGATCGTGCGTTGTCTGCTAATGTGATCACCAAATCCGGTAAGGCGGTTGAAACAGCCGGTGACATTGATACTTTGCTGCTCGACAAGACCGGTACGATCACGATCGGTAACCGTAAAGCAACCCAGTTCTATCCGGTATCCGGCATTGACGAACACTCTTTTGTACAAGCTTGTCTACTGTCCTCTCTTTCTGACGATACACCCGAAGGTAAGTCAATCGTGGAACTGGGACGTGAAAAAGGTGTACGTGTACATGATCTGAATACATCCGGATCAAAGATGATCAAGTTTACGGCAGAAACTAAATGCTCAGGAGTGGATTTGGCAAACGGTACTCGCATCCGTAAAGGAGCTTTTGATGCTATTCGTAAGATGAGTGAGGCTGCCGGCAACAAATATCCGAAAGAGGTGGCCGATTTGGTTCAGAAGATCACGAGTAACGGCGGTACTCCGCTGGTTGTTTCACAGGATGATTTCATCATCGGTGTGATCGAATTACAGGATATCATCAAACCGGGGATCCAAGAACGTTTTGAACGTTTGCGTAAGATGGGTGTGAAGACGGTAATGGTAACCGGTGATAACCCGTTGACCGCAAAATATATCGCTGAAAAAGCTGGTGTAGACGATTATATCGCCGAAGCCAAACCGGAAGACAAGATGAACTATATCCGTAAGGAACAGGAAAACGGTAAGCTGGTCGCCATGATGGGGGACGGTACGAACGATGCCCCGGCCTTGGCTCAGGCAAACGTTGGTGTCGCAATGAACAGTGGTACGCAGGCTGCCAAGGAAGCTGGTAATATGGTTGATTTGGACAACGACCCAACGAAACTGATCGAGATTGTCGAAATCGGTAAACAGTTGCTGATGACTCGCGGTACGCTGACTACTTTCAGTATCGCTAACGACGTGGCCAAGTATTTCGCTATCGTACCAGCTCTGTTCATGGTTACGATCCCGGCATTGGCCCCGATGAACATCATGCACCTGCACAGTCCGGAATCAGCGATCCTAAGTGCGATCATCTTTAATGCGATCATCATCCCGATTCTGATCCCTCTGGCATTACGTGGTGTGGCTTATAAACCGATTGGTGCTTCCGCATTGCTTCGTCGCAACTTGCTGATCTACGGTTTGGGCGGTGTAATTGCCCCGTTCATTGGTATCAAGTTGATAGATATGATTGTAAGTTTATTCATGTAAAAGTAAAATCAATATTAAAAACCTTCCTCCCTTTGTATGAAGATAGGAGGAAGGTTAAGAAAATAAAACAATAATTCATTATGATATCAAATCTTTTTAAATCATTAAGACTGACAATTGCATTTTGTTTGTTCTTCAGTGTTTTCTACATTTTCGTTTTGTGGTTGTTTGCCCAAGTGGCAGGACCGAATAAGGGTAATGCCGAACTGGTTACATTGAATGGAAAAGTAGTGGGGGCCGCTAATATTGGTCAGAATTTCACGCAAGATATTTATTTCTGGGGACGTCCTTCCCATGCCGGTGACGGTTATGATGCATCCAGTTCGGCAGGTAGTAACAAGGGACCTTCCAATGAAGAACATTTAGCCTTGTTGGAAGAACGTATTGATACATTCTTGGTTCATCATTCTTACCTAACCCGTGAAAAAGTTCCGGCTGAAATCATCACGGCCAGCAGTTCCGGTTTGGATCCCCATATCTCACCGAAAGCGGCTTATGCACAGGCCAAACGTGTAGCGGACGCTCGTGGATGGTCGGAAGAAAAGGTAATGGGTATCGTCAATTCTCATGTTGAGAAACCGTTATTGGGTATGTTCGGAACGGAGAAAGTAAATGTATTGAAATTAAATGTTGCGCTTGATCAAGCATCAAATAACAAATAACAAATTTTTAATAAGTCAATTAGATTTAGGTTATGAAATCATTCGTAAAAAAAGTAGCAGCCTTGGCAGTTGTATTCTCAATGGCATCTTCTACGTTGGCTAATGCACAGGAAGAGGATGGTAAAGTAAGTTTTTCTGTACAGGGAGATTTGGTAAGTTCCTATATTTGGCGTGGTTTCTACCAAACTGGTGCTAGCTTCCAGCCGACACTATCACTGGGGGTAGGTAATTTCTCTTTGACAGCCTGGGGATCTACCGATTTTCAGGGAGCAAACTCTACATCTATGCCTGCTGCTAAAGAGATAGATTTAACGGCAGCGTATACATTCGGATCAGCTGGTCCTACATTGTCTGTCGCTAGCTTATGGTGGGCAGGGCAAGGCTCTTGCCGTTATTTTAACTTCAAAAGCCATGAAACAGATCACCATTTTGAAGCAGGTTTGGCTTACACTTTGCCTATTGAGAAGTTACCTTTGTCTATCACTTGGAATTTCATGTTTGCCGGTCAAGACAAAGATGAAAATGGAAACCAAAACTATTCTTCTTATGTGGAGTTGAATTTTCCATTCACAGTGAAGGGCGTCGATCTGAATGCAACTTGTGGTGTTCTTCCGTATGATGCGGGAATAACTACGTATGGAGGTGATGTAAATAGTGGATTTGCAGTAACGAATGTTGCATTGAAAGCAACGAAAGATATCAAAATCACGGATTCTTTCTCATTACCTATTTTTACACAGGCAATTTGGAACCCTCGTATGGAGGATGCCCATCTTGTCTTGGGAATTTCTTTAAGACCTTGATATAATAATACGCATGGACCGAGAACAAAGTGTACAACATTTTTTAGATTTGTTGAAAAAGTCTCGTCGTGGCAATTTTAAAATCTACATCGGCATGATTGCCGGTGTAGGTAAATCGTATCGGATGCTATCAGATGCCCACCAATTACTGGAAAGCGGTATCGATGTCAAGATCGGTTATATAGAAACACATGGGCGAGTCGAGACGGAGGCATTGGTGGAAGGATTGCCTATCATCCCCCGCCGCAAGATATTTTATAAAGGAAAAGAGATCGAAGAGATGGACTTGCAGTCGATTCTCAGTATCCATCCTGAAGTTGTCATCGTTGACGAATTGGCTCATACCAATGTCGAAGGCAGTAAGAACGAAAAGCGTTGGCAGGATGTCATGGATATACTGGATGCCGGTATCAGTGTGATCACGGCGGTCAATATTCAGCATATAGAAGGACTTAACGAGATGGTGCAGGACGTGGTTGGCATTGAGGTCAAGGAACGTATTCCTGATATCGTACTGGAGCAGGCTGATGAAGTGGTCAACATAGACCTTACCGCTGACGAATTGCTGGCTCGGTTAAAAGCCGGAAAAATATACAAACCCGATAAGATACAAACAGCATTAAATAATTTCTTTAAGGCTGAACATATTCTTCAGCTTAGGGAGTTGGCATTGAAAGAGGTAGCTTTGCGGGTAGAAAAAAAAGTGGAGAATACCATTCCAGAGAATCTCGGTGTACGCCACGAAAGGTTTATGGCCTGCATCAGCAGTAATGAGAAAACTCCCCGTAAGATCATACGGAAAGTCGCACGGTTGGCAACCCGATATAATTCCAAGTTTTTTGTACTGTATGTACAAACCCCAAGAGAAAGTTCCGACAGGATTCCGTTGGCAAGTCAAAGGCATTTGCTTAACCATTTCAAGTTGGCAACGGAACTTGGAGGAGAAATCATTCAAGTGCAATCCCCACATATAACGGATGCGATCGTACAGGTTTGTAAAGAAAAGCAAATCAGTACGCTATGTATCGGACGACCAGCTTTAAAATATCCTTCCGCTATCCTTGCGATGGTTCACTATCGGAACATGTTAGAAGAGTTGGCTCAATTAGGCATTGATTTAATAATATTAGCATAAAAATCCTTCCATGAATATGAATATAAAAACAAAGTTGACTTATGGGATAGGACTTTTATTTGTCCTGATCACTTTATTAGGTGGATTGGCTATAAAAAACATTCATAATGTATCGGATGACACGCAGAATATCCTAGCGGATAATTATAATTCACTCCTTTATTCCCGTCAGATGCTCGAGTCACTGGATGCCATTCGGGAAAATCCGAATGCCCGAAAAGAGTTTGAGGCCGGCTTGGAAGCTCAGAAAAAAAATCTGACAGAGAAGGATGAAGACATACTGACTAACCGATTAAGTTCGAACTGTGAAAAGGCGTTGGATGACATGGATGATGAATCGATTCGGCAGATACGCCAGACGATTTATACCATTATGGCAGTCAATATGTCTGCCATTTATGAGAAGAATGAAGTGGCTGTCCACACGGCGGAAAGGTCTCTCTTTTGGATCTGGACGGTAGGGATTGCTTGTATCGTGATCGCCTTCCTCTTTCTGGCTCGCCTGCCACGCTCGGTCAGCGTACAGATCCGGAAATTGACGGATGGCATCAAGGAAATCACCAATGCCAATTACAGCAAACGGCTCAATTTGGGCAATGAACCGGAGTTTAAGGAAATAGCCACGTTGTTCAACGAGATGGCCGAGCGCTTGGGCGAATACAGGAACAGTTCGCTGGAAGATATCCTGCAAGGGAAAAAATATATAGAAACAATTATCAACAGCATTGCAGAACCTATCATAGGCTTGAGTAAGGAACGGAAGATTTTGTTTGTCAATGACGAGGCTTTGACTGTTTTGAATTTGACACGGGAAAACATTATCGACAAACCGGCTCCCGAAGTGGCGTTAAAAAATGATCTGCTGCGCCGTTTGATCCGCCAGTTGGTACATCCCGATGACAATAAGGATCCGTTGAAAATCTATGCGGACAACAAGGAAAGCTATTTTCAAGTAAAATACATCCCGATCAACGTTAACAGGCAGACTGGACTGGAGGGTAAGTATGTCGGGGATGTGATCCTGTTGAAGAACGTGACCGAATTTAAAGAAAAAGATATCGCAAAGACAACCTTTATTTCAACGATCTCTCATGAACTGAAGACACCGATATCGGCTATCATGATGAGCTTGGAACTGCTGGAAGATAATCGGATCGGAAAACTGAATACAGAACAGGAGAGCCTTTCCAAGAACATAAAGGAAAATAGCAACCGTTTGTTGGAGATCACTGGCGAATTGTTGAAGATGTCACAGGTAGAAAGCGGTAAGCTCTACCTGAATCCGAAGATTACCAAACCGATCGAACTGATCGACTATGCCATCAAGGCGAACCGGGTACAGGCCGAGCGTTTTAACTGTCAGATCGAAGTGGAGTATCCTGAAAAGATCACCAAATTGTTTGTCGACAGCGAGAAAATTGCTTGGGTTGTGACCAACCTGTTATCGAACGCCATCCGTTATTCGTCGGAGAACGGACGGATTATCATCGGTGCACGACAGATCGACAAAGCCGTCGAGATCTATGTCAAGGACTTTGGAAAGGGCATTGACTCGCGTTACCACGAAAGTATTTTCGACCACTATTTCCGTGTGCCGGGAACAAAAGTACAAGGTAGCGGTTTGGGACTTGCCATCAGCAAGGACTTTGTGGAAGCTCATGGTGGTACGATCCGTATCGAAAGCGAAGTCGGTAAAGGTAGCACGTTCGTGATCAGATTCAATGTATAAAAAGTAAAATCAAAAATCAGATAGTCTAATGAAAGTATTAAAATTTGGTGGTACTTCAGTCGGTTCTGCCCAGCGGATCAAGAATGTCGCATCAATCATTTGCGATCAAGAACAGAAAATAGTAGTACTCTCTGCCATGGCAGGGACAACAAACTCTTTAGTGGAGATATCTGAGTGTTTCCATAAGAAAGATCCGGGAAAAGCCAATGCGATCCTTTCTGCTTTGGAACAAGCTTATGTCAATCATATAGAAGAATTATACCAAAGCGATACCTACAAAGAAAGGGCCATGCAATACATGCTTGAACGGTCTCAACATGTCTGGTCTTTCTCTAATATGCCTTTCAGCATGTTCGATGAAAAGGAAATCTTGGCGCAGGGTGAGCTAATATCAACCTTTCTGATGACCTGCTATCTGGAAGAACAAGGAGTGAAGGTAGTTTTATTGCCTGCGTTGAACTTCATGCGAATTACAATGGACAATGAACCGGACATGGAATATATCGCTAAACACCTAAATACACTTTTGGAGCAAAACAAAGAGGCAGAAATATATATTACGCAAGGTTTCATCTGCCGGAATGCTTACGGCAGCATTGACAACTTGGAAAGAGGAGGAAGCGATTACACCGCCTCTCTAATTGGAGCGGCTATCCAAGCAGAAGAGATACAGATATGGACGGATATTGACGGGATGCACAACAACGATCCACGGTTTGTCAATGACACCGCTCCTGTTAGGCAGTTGAACTTCGACGAAGCCGCTAAGTTGGCACATTTCGGTGCCAAGATACTACATCCGACTTGCATCCTGCCAGCCAAGGAAAAGAACATACCGGTACGCCTCTTGAACGCATTGCAGCCAAATGCGTCGGGTACATTGATCTCGAATACGGCGGAAAAGGGTGCGATCAAAGCTGTTGCCGCCAAAGACAACATCACGTATGTCAAGATCAAGTCGCTCCATACGATACCGACACCTCATTTTCTGAGCATCGTGTTTGATACGTTCTATAATTACAATACGCCGGTGGACATGGTGACCACTTCCGATATCGGGGTTTCCGTAACGATTGATGATGACAAGCATATAGACGAAATTGTGGGTGTATTACGGAAATACGCAACGATTACAGTCGAAAAGAATATGGTGATTGTTTGTGTTGTTGGTGACCTAGAATGGCAAAATGTCGGTTTTGAGGCACGTATCATCAATGCATTGAAAGATATTCCCGTACGGATGATTTCATACGGCGGAAGTAGTAGTAATGTATCGTTGGTGATGAAAGCGGAAGATAAAGTGCATGCTTTGAAGGCGCTTAGTGAACACTTGTTTTCCGTATCAGACAAACCTGTGTTATCATCCGTTTCTTAAAAGAAAATTAAGATTAATAGTTGAGCATATTTGTTTTTTGATTTGTTTTAGAAATGAAGCAGAAGCAGTCTTTTTTTGTAGAGACTGCTTCTATTTTTCGGTAATAAACAATGAAAATTCTTCAGTGTATTGACAGGTGGAAAATTTGGTATAAACTGTCCCCCCATTGTCCTATCTAAAGAGTTCCCCAAAATCCAATTTAAATTGCCCCACCCAAAAAACATTAAAAGAGTTACAGAATCAGTTCATAATTCTACATTAATCTATTAAATAGACAAAACAGATAGTATTCCCAATAAATCAATCAGCATGAACAAGATTTGTCAAGGAGGTGTGCGACTTGTTTGTCATGGGAAGCTCCGGTACAGGAAAGAGCTACATTGCCACAGCCTTGGGATACAGAGTCTGCCAGAAAGGATTGAAAGTACTGTATGCCAATACTTCCAGACTTTTAGGGCAGTTGAAGGCCACCAAGGTAAAAGGTAGCATCCTGTAGGAGCTGAAAAAGATAGAAAGGACGGATATGCTTATACAGGATGATTTCGGCTTGCAACCGTTGGACAACGGAAGCAGAATGCATCTGATGGACATCATCGAAGACCGATATGGTAAGAAATCAACACTGATTGCATCACAATTGCCGGTCAAAGACAAGTATGATGTCATCGGCAAGGAGACAATAGCCGGCGCAGTCATGTACAGAATAACTCACCAAGCCGCAAGAATTGAGCTGCACGGAGAGTCCTTACGCAAAATTTGCGGGAAGAAATGAATGACTATATTGGCAGTAAATAAAAATTACAAACCCAGCACAAATCGAAAGCTAATGAGTTGATTATATGATGTTTTTTTGTATTTTAGGAAAAATAAATCGGGGGTCAATTTAAGTTGGATATTGGGGATCTGTTTCATTCGAGTTTCCAAGTTGTCGTTATACTCCTTGAACACATTATATAATGTTTTGAAAGTTTCGTCCTTTCCCTGATAGCGGTTTACTATGGCACGTGCGGAGACAATCTTTTCCTCCAATTCCAAGTCTTGGTAAATCTGATAGAATTTCACACGCAGAGGTACTTTCCCGTTTTTAACGTTTTACTACGCTTAATGAAGAACAACACGCTGAATATTTCTCTTTCCATACAGCTCAATTTTTAATGATACAAAGTTAGGAAATCGAACCGAGAACCCGGTTATGTAAAATAGATCAATGTGCTGTAAAAAAACGAAGTAGCACTTGTGCTGTGTAACATTTTAGGCTTTCTAAAACTATCCCCCGAATAAGGATGTATAGTTTACTTTAGTCCCACTTATTTTACCTATTCTTGAAAATGAAAAATCCCTAAACTTCTTTGAAAGTTAGGGATTTACATCGTTTTGCCTTCTTAAAAAGTGGTGCCACCAGCAAGAGAACTTTTAGCTTCTCTCTGTTGATTATCACCGTTTTATAGTTTCTTCCATTTGGAAATCCACATGATTTAGCACACGATTATGTTTTATCGTTTTGCTCGCTATAAGAACGATTCTTTATTTAAAGATCTCATTGTTTATATATCGTATATGATTCTCCTGAAGGAGTCACCATGCTGATCTTTAAAACTTTATATTTTAGCTTCAAGCATATCCCATGAATTATCCCGCTAATTTGCTACGTGCTTTTGCGGTAGTTTGCTCATGGAGAATACTGAGGGCAAAGATAGTTAATATTAATTCTAATACAAATCTGAAATAGAAATATAGTTAATAAATTACTCCTTTTCTTTGATGAAAAAGGAATACAAACTTAATGTTGTAAACTCATTTCCGTCTTAGTTTCATATAGTAAATTTGCTAATGCTATATAGTTAGGTATATTCTTTTTAGTTAAGAGTTCAGTAATTTCTTTATTTATAAAAAGTTTTATTTGTAAATATAGATATTCGAAATCTTTTTGTGAAGTTATTGTTCTAGACCATGCACATTGTATAGAATTAACAAGCTTACTTCTATACAATTCGATAACTTCAATACTAATATCAGGATATGCATTAGCATCAGCATCTCTTTCTACGAGAACTTCTGACCAATCTGTTAGCATATTACCAAACCCGATAGAACTTTTGAACTCTATATTTTTGTTACTATCAATGAATTCAGCAGACCTACATGCTAATAAAAAAATCCGTTTATTAGCAAGCAAATGAATCTTCTCATTTCCAATAAATGGCGTATTATCACCTTTATATAAGCAATGACTTGCACCATGTCCTAGAAATATTATAATAGTATCTTCATCGCAAGTTTTAATTGCATCTATGGCTAATTCAACATCTTTCTCATTTGACTCAAAGCGTATTCCTTTGAATGAATCCATGTTAGATAGAAAATCAAATATAGGATTAAGAAATAGAGTCGTTTCGTCCATTGGGTATAAACATAATATTTTCATAATCCTAACTTATTTCTATTATATACGCAATTGTTTGTTCAATTAATTCTTGTTGAAATTCTTGTCCTTGATAGGTCGATTTTTCAATTTCATCAGGGATTTGACTCAGTTTTTTTCCACTAAATATAGGATAGGCTGATGATAATTTTAAATCAGGATACTCCCGCAATTTTTTTAATAAAATTTGCTTAGTAGAGGTATCCTTATTCTTAAGCACTTTGATGACAGAAGCTGCATATCCAGTCCTATCAATAAATTCAGATATATGATGAAGCATCAGTTTTTTTACATCATTTATGAGAGTTGGTAGATCTTTTGAAGCAGGATCACCCATAACGCTTTTGATTGCTTTTTCTAAATTGCCAGAATACAATATTATAGGTACTTTTTCACGTATACTACGGATGATTTCAATAACATCTAATCCATTTACAACATCATCACTTAAATCAAAGTCAGAAGCCACTACATCAATATGTTTTCCTTCTATTTTACTTTTAATACAAGCTTTGAGTTTATCTTTATCTATGTTCTGCTCTTCATTTAAAAGCTCAGGGCTTGTGGTATTTATGAATATAATTTCAACATTATGCCCCTCTTTTTTTAAAATATCCTGAATCTGTGCTTTAAATGTATGTTGTTGATCTTTATCATCAACTATCAAACAAACTTGTTCCATAACTATTAGAATATTAACCTAAATGTAGCTCCTGTATTAAAATGCTTGTTGTTACCTATGAATTCTATATCTCCATGAAGCTCTTTTTGTAGAGTCTCTTTGATAGTATTTAAGCCTATGCCAGATCCTCCATTTCTATTGGTAATGCCAATTTCAAATAATGAATTATCTCTATATAAAGCTTCTTCAACTCCACAGCCATTGTCTGAAAAATCAACAAATAATTTTCCATTCTCTTTTTTAAAGTCCACATATATCTTTTTTGCTCCTGCTTTTTTAGAATTACTAATTAAATTATCGAGTATTACAGATAGATCTAACAAGGAAATTTTCCTAATAAAAGATTCTTTGAAGTCTTGATTAAATTGTATATTATCAATAGAGACAGAGTAATTTGGCAAATATTCCTTTATGTAATTGGGTATATCTACCTTCGTGTGTTCTTTTAGAGAATTAATATCAGCTTTCGTCAGTAGACTACTAAGCTTATTAATGCGTTCAATATGAAATTTAATATATCCTAATTCATGCAATATCTTATCGTTATCAGGTATAGATTGTATTAAACTCATAATACTTTTAGAAGAACTTTCTAATTCCGTCGATGATATTTTTATCGTATGAATAATATCCTCAACCTCAGGTGTGATATTTCGAGTTGCAGACAAATATTTATTTTTCTTTTTTTCAACATCACGTTCTTGTTCTGCTTTCTGTTGCTCTATTTCAGCTTTTGCCCGACGTTCTGTTTCTTCTTTAGCTTTTTGTTCAGCTTCTATTTTCTTTAATTCGGCTTCTTTTCGTTGTAATTCAGCTTCCTTAGCTTGTAATTGTGCTTCTTTTTTTAAGGCTTCTTCTTTTTTTCGTCGTTCCTCCTCAGCTATTCTTGCTTTTTCTGCATTTTGTGCTTTAGCTTCTGCTTCTTCACGTTTTTTTATTTGCTCTTCCAATTTTCGTTCTGCTTCTTCCTTTGCTTTTTGTAATTCGTAGATTTTACTTTCTGCTTCTACTACTTTTACTTTTAAGTTCTCATCATTAGTCTTCTCTGCTATTTCCTCTAAATCTTGTAGAAATTTAGGCTTCAATTCGTTTAGCCGGTTTGATATTATATCAGTAAGATCTTTGTTGTAATATAGTACTTCAATATCTTTGTCTTTTACTAAACTTTTAACAATTTGAACAAAATCTATTTTGCTACCAATACTATTCTTTACTATTGATATATCTTCTGTTTCTTTATCATTTGTCAGTAAATAATCTCGGTGCTCTTGTGCTATTTCATCATTCTCAAAATATTTTTCTCTTTTAAAACGTTCTCCCCAAAGTACTCCTGAAACATATCGTTCCAAACGCCTATGTGCTTTTTCGAATGATTTTAATAATTGATATGATCCCTTAGTTTCTACTAAGCCTCCATCTCTACTTGAAACTTCTTTGAATTGAAAATTATTATTCGTATTTATTTCAACTTTACCAAATAAATCTCTAGTTCCTAAAAAACGACTATGTCCTTGTTGTGCCCTATAATCTAATCCCCAACTATCATCCCCCTTATTCCCAAACGGATAAACTCTAAATCCGTTTTTAAAAAGGAAAATGGAACCATAATTAACTGGTTCTATTCCCATACGGCGTGTAAAATTAACTTTGGCTGTCCTATTTAAATAGAATAAACTAATTTTGACATCATCTAGTAGAGGGTACTTTCTATTTATTTCTCGAATTTTGTATATATTATCACCTCTATCAATTACGGTTGTTAAAATTTCATCCTTTGTTATTTGTACGTCAATTTGAGTCGTTTTCAAATTGAGAATATCTAAAATAGAATTTTTAATTACTCCATTAATCCTATCCCGATCAATATATTTGGGGTTATCGAATTTGTCAACAGACCTATCCTCTTCGAATTCTCTTTCACATATTATTTCTATTGAAAAATCATCAGTATTGGAGAATGGATTAATTAACTTTTCTAATGAATGCTTAAGCCCCTTCAATTTTTCCCTATCCCATGTAGAATTTAACGGCTTGATATCAAGAATAGTTCCATGAGTAGATTTATCAGGAAATACTTCAAGATTATATGGTATTTGTGAATAATCAACATTAATATTTACAAATTCGTTATGTTGATCTTCTTCGAATTTTGACCAATTAACATTTATCTGTTCACATGTCTCAGAATCACTAGTTTTTGTTGTTAATATTAGCCTTTTCCCTAGCCTATCACAAGAAAATCGTCCGATTCCTTTAGCTCCTGCATAATATCTTTTATTTTTTATTTTATCTCTATAAGAATCATTTTTGATAATATCGGCATCCTCTGAACCATCTCTTTTTGCAGAATAAGCAACAAACAACCATTTGTCCTGAAGATCATTAAAGGACATCCCTTTCCCATTGTCAACAATTCTTATTGAATTTGTTTCAAATGTAATAACTACTTTTTTTGCATGTGCGTCATATGAATTTTTAACAAGTTCAAAGATGGCGACATAATCATCAGTAATCAAATCTTTACCAATAATATCCTTAAGCCCTGAACTAATTTTAAACTCTAATTTCTTATCCATAAGCTACATTTCTTTTAATACAATACCTGCTAACTCTCCAAAAAGTGGAGGGATTGCATTTCCTATTTGGGTATATCTAGGAACTTCTATCTTCCGTAATTTTCCACCTGTTGTGTATTTCTTTTTAATTTCATACCAATCAGGAAACGTTTGTAATCTAGCATATTCTCTTACAGTCAAGATACGAGGTTCAGCATAATGTATATAATCATCCGGATGAGTTGTTAATGTTGGGCTTATTCCATTCATGTCAAGAATTGTAATTCCCCTTTTCTTTATATTCCAATGTTCTCTTTCTTTATTTTCGATTCTCTTGTTTCTTTGTGGATATTCTTCCAGCAAAGTTTTAAAGAGAATTACAGTGTCTTTGTTGTGATTGGCAAAGCTATGGCTATCTGGTATTATTCTGTCTTTCTCACATTCTTTGCGCATGACTTCTTGAAATTTGGATTTGGTTTTAGAATATATACCAGCACTAAAGCCTTTTCTGTCAGGGCATGGCATGACACCATTACTTTGTAATAAATCAGAAATAGCATCTGCTACTGTTGTTATTTGATTCAGTCCTTTGCTTCTAAGAAAAACTTCTTTTTTTTCTTTGATTTTATCAATGAATTCTGAAGCATTATTATTTAGAGAACCTATTAAAATAAATCTCTTTCTTTTTTGAGGAATACCATAACAAGAAAAGTCAAAAACTTCAGCTTTCACATTATAACCTAAATCTTGAAGCTTTTCAATTACAATTTGAGAATATGGAATAGATTTATCTTTATCTGTTTTTTTTCTAAAAGCATATGTAAATCCTTTTACATTTTCAAAGAGAATTAACCGAGGCCTAACTAATTCTATAAACTCTATATATGAATAAACTAATTTATTTCTAATATCTTCCTCTATTCTTTTTCCAGCCATTGAAAATCCTTGACAAGGAGGTCCTCCTGCAACTAAATCTATAGTGCCTCTTAAAGATTTTAATTGCTCTTGATGACTTTTTAAGACATCGTATATATCATGTTCCTTACATTCTAACCAACTTGGCCAATCAAAATGTTTTTTATTGTCAATTAAGTTATATTTTAGAGTTTCAAAAGCGAAAGGGCTTTTTTCAATAGCAAAAAGCCCTTTCCAGCCAGAAAGATGTAGTCCTAATGAAAGTCCACCACATCCTGCGAATAGGTCTATATATTTTTTTGTCCGTAATTCAGGCATCATACAAATTATTTTCTAAAATGCAAAATTAATCAAATATTCTAATTTGGCAAATTAAATCAAGCTCCTCTAATAAACTTTATTTCTGTAGAATATGTTAGTATCTTAATGTTTTTGATTAACTATTGTTAACTATTTTGGTAAGATTTACAATCTACGATGCTTTCTCTTTTTCTTCTTAGATTTGGGTATTTGTTCTTCATGATTAAGAGGAGTCTTTCCTGATGTAACAAAAGATAGAAGTGATCCTGATATAAAACTATTCTCTATATTGGAAGATGGACTGACAGATATACAACTTTTTTGTTTAGTGATAACAGGCTCCTCTGTATTGAACGTTTGATTATTTCTTTCCTTGTTTTCAAGATTGAAAGTAAACAAGAAATCTAGTTTATTATCTTGAAAGATTTCTGCTTTTCTTGTATTGGATTGAATCTCATATTCTTGCTGTTTAAGTTGTTCTGTTAAAGGACTGTTTTTCATCCCTTTGTAATAATCAAATGATTCTGTTAGTTCTCGATTGTAACCAAACAGTTTATCAAATCCTTGTTCAACTCGTCGGAATAGGTTTACTCGCTCAAAGCCACCTTTTATTACTCCGTTCGTGGTATTTCTGTGGTTAGTTAGCGGTGAAAGTTTCTTTTTATTGGCTTGATCTTTCCGGCTCACTATCAAATGACAGTGCATATTCAGTTTGTTATCAGAACGGCTACGGTCAAAATGAATCTTCCCGTAAAACTTTATATCCGAAGCGGATAGCTCTTTATTGAAGTTCTTAGCATATTCAGGAATAAACACCTCACGAATATACCGTTTCATGGCTTCGGCTTTCTCCTGTTCCGTGTTTCCCATTGCTCGAAGCTCATTTTCTGATGGGCTGACATGGATAGCGTAAAATTTAGCATCCGTTTTTAGGAATTGCCCGATATTACTATCTATATCTTTTATTACTTTTGATTTATAGATGTTATCATCTGTCAAATTGAAAAAGCCTTCGGTAAAGATATCTTTTTCCATGCGTTCCAAATCTTCATGTTCCATGTAATTGGCTCGCTGTCGGCTACTTCCGGAATTATTATATGTTCCGTTCGATGGTGGAGCAAAGTCTATATGCATAAGCCTATGTATTTATTAGGTTTGTAATCTCTGTTTTTAGGTTATCTTTTCTTTTGCTATCCATCACCCCACAAGCAGAAAGTTCCGAATAGAGTTGTATCAGGTGGAGCAACTTTTTATAATCCTGTTGGTGTATCTGGTAAAGTGCGTTAATCTGTTTGGACTGACTGTTTATCACATTGGCATGATTGCCGAACTGTTCGCTTAACTTTTTCAGCACGGCTGTTTGTCTCTCCTGACTGGTTTCCAATTGAGAGAGTATAAGAGTTTCCAAAGTTTTGCCGATAGTATCGAAACGCAAAGCAATAGAATTTGTTACCCGTATCATGTTCAGTTGTTCTTCCTCATAGTGACGAATGAAGCGAATAATATCATCCTGTCTCTTATTTATTTTCGCCAGTTCCGATTTTACGGATTCAGGTGCTTCGGATGGGTTGATATGTGCCTTATCTATATACCCGAACGCCAACTTTACAACTTCACTCTTTTTCAGTGAATAGCGTTTGCATATCTTCTCTACCAAAGCTGCCGTTTCCTTGTCTATGGAAATGGTAGTGAATATCGTTTTTCGACTGCTGTTTGGCATGGTAATTACTTTTTTATAGAAATATGAATAGATAAATACCTGATAATAAGCATTGCAAAGAAAATGCTTATTACAGGTATCATTACAGCGTGTTCTTGTAACACGCTAAAGCCGAAGGCTTTGCCCCGCAGGGCAAGAGGGAAGAACAGGACTTGTCCAGTTCCCTCTTGCTCGATTTAGCGAAACGGGCTGAACCGATAGGTGAAGCAGTTTCTGCTAAATCGGGGTGGTAGCACAGAGAAATAGCCTAAACACAGACTTCTTTCTCTTGCTACCTTTTGCTTTCAAGGCTGATTCTCTAATTGATTGGCTTTTTCAAACTGTTTGTAGGTTTGGAAATCGGCACGTTCACGAACGAAAGACCGAATATCACCAGCACGATAATAAGTTTTCTTTCCGATGGTGAAGAAAGGTAGTTGACCGCTTACCCTATAACGTTGAAGAGTTCGGAAAGATACTTTCAGAAGAAAGGCTAAATCCTGATTATCGAGTATCTTTTCATTATCATCTAATACTTTATCAGTATTGATTAGGGATTTTAAGTCTTTCCCTATTTCAGTAAGTTTCTTGGATAGCCTCTCCATCCATTTCTCAAAGTTTTCGTTGTCTATATACATTTTGCTTCATTTTTTAGTGATACATCATGAATGTCAATCGATTGATGATGCAAAAATCGGTAGAATGGAGAATCAGAAAAAGAGGAGTAGTTACCTACTCCCCTGAAAATAAAATTCAAATAGTTATAAATGAGTGGAATATAAAAACATTTTGTCTAATGTTTGTTAGCTCGTTTACGGGCTTCTTTGTTAATTGCATTCTTTAAGGCATCTAATGTTTTGGTCAGATTGAATGGTTTACGCATAAAAATAGCATCCAGTTTATCGTATATACTTCCAAATCTTAAATTGAAAAGGACTTCAAAACCGTGAGCTAAACGAACTAATGGGACGGGCTTTCCGTCTTTTCCGACTACTTCGCCTAAAAAGGATAATCCTATTACTATTTCAGCAATACCAATAATCCCCAAGTCCTTTGACTTAGGGATTACATATAGATCTGATTCGAATGTTGGTGAGGTGGGAGAATCAAATGATTCAGGATGCTTAATTTTTAGACTTAATAGTTCCAATTCTACATTGATAATAGCCAGCACTTTGTGCAGATAAGAATTTTTAAGCGCATTTTTCCCCCTGCCCGTACTGATATAGCTCTTTTAAGGGTGCTATCTCAATACGAGTGAGATTCAGCATCCGAAAGATATTGGAGTTATCTTTTGAACTGCCAATTGTTGCTATGCACCTGATAAATTCGTCATAAGCGTCTTGCATTTCTGTGTCAGTTACTTTTTGTGAGGAATCAGTCAATAAGATGATAATCCTCGTTTTTGATAAATCATTCATAGGCATGAGTGTTTAATAATTAATGAGTATTAATAATCAGACCAAAGTCTGTTACATGTTGCTGAATGATTTCTTTATGTCTTTAAAACATGAATCCAATCTTTATTGAAATAGCATGATGGCTTAACTTCTCTGCAAACTCAGCTGTAAACAATGATTGTTTTTGCGTTTTCAGCCGTCCAAGTTTCTGGGATTCATATCCTAAAGTCAAGAATAACTTCTTACTTTTACAAATTGAATATTCTACCCCAACAGACGGATTCAAATAAAAACCTCCATTAGCATTTTTATCCGGTGCAAAACTATATCCAACGCCACATTCTATATAAGGAGTGAATTTTCTAGGCTTTATGATTAACAATTTTGCATCGGCAAATAGCGGAATCAGAGTTTTCTCATAAATAGATAATCCTGTCCCGATACCGACCGATAGCCGTTTGTTGATAGCATAATAGCCAAGAGCTTGCCACGCAAACGGAGTGGTTGCCGGCTCGTTCATGTCAATCCCTGTTCCTACACTTGTAGCAAAAGTGAAGCGTTCTGTTTGTTGCGCTGTTGCAATAGCAGTAGCGCAACAAACTATAATAAGTAGAATAATCTTTTTCATTGAATAATTACAGTTATACGTTTCACAATATGTAAAGCAGTTGTCAGCTCCGATGTATCTTTATTGACTTCTCCGGAACTACCGTCAGGGCTGCTATGCCCCATCAGATTTGCTTCAAATGATTTTTCACCTGACGATAAATCTACATTGGCAGCGTATACGATTGCAGGTTGTCCGCTTCCTTCTTTACCTCCTGAATAGTTGGCTTCTCCATCTTTGGCTGATTTAGGGAAGGCTTCATTGAAATCAGTGGAATGATTTATTTCTATTTTTACTACGAACTTCTTTAATGCTGTTGCCGGATTTAGTTTAATATCAAAGCTTTCGTGTGGGGTCGCTCCTGATATGCCATCTATTAATGGCTCTTTCTTTGTTGGCAAATAAAGTCCATCATCGTATTTAACTCCACGTGAATAACACCAATGAGGTAGAGCTTCTTTTCGTCGGTTTCCTCCCGATGCTTGCAAAGATTGAGTGGCGATTTTATGAGTTACATAAACCGTTGAAAGATAATTCCCTTGTGTATCTTCCAACCAAATAGCAATTTGCGGTGGATTCTTTTTATTAATACCCAAAAACAAAGGAAAATCATGCAGCCATTGTTCACCCTGCTCTATGCAGATTTTTACATCTCCTTTCTCATACTCAATTAGTTCCTTTTGGCAGGAACAAAGGCTAATGAGCCATAAATAAATGAATGTCAATCCCATTTTCTTCATGTTAGTTTTATTAAATTGTTATTATATCATTTGTTACTTATCGGGAACATTGCAAGCAAAAAAAGATTATCTTAATAATGTTTCAATATTCTTACGAGGAGAATAGGGCACTGGATTGGCATAACCTATTCTCAATATCAAGGTAGGATATTCCTTATTAATAGGTAACTCTTTTCGTAGAGCAATCGACAATGTGGTAACTTCACATGGTTGGTTCAGGAAAGCGTAAGAAATTCCTATTTCACTAGTTTTTAATAAAAAGCGTTGAAGGCTTCTCCCTAAATTAAGCCATTCTTCAATGGTATTATTCTGCGTGGTATATATAACGAAATGTGAGGAAGAACCGATTTTCTTCCTATCCGATTTATTTTGCATATTGGATTTTAGGAATAAGCGAACTATGGGGCGTGCAAATATTTCGGGCAATGGCGGGTTTCCGAAAACGAGATAACTTAATCCGTTTTGTGTCTCTGTAACCTGTTTCTTATTAAATCTCATCCACGAAAGTAATTCATTTTTAAAAGCAGCATCATTCATTTGAATTTCATTCCCTTTCAGTATGTATTTGATTATTGTGTCGGCAAATGGTGTACCTATTTCGGCAAAGTAGAATTGAACAGCATCTTCTTTTTGAATGGATTGAAGCTGTTGCAGCATTTCATTCGATACTTTATTACCATTATAGACACTACGGTTTGTTTGCCGTTTTTCTATTTGATGGAATAGAGAATTTTCAACCATGAGGTCATTCTTTGTTAATTCAAGAATGATTCCTTTGATGCTATATTCAACTATTTGAGTTGTATAGCCGAAATGGTTAGCCGCAATAGATAGGTTTTCGACTGCACAACCTAAACTAATGAATAACTCCCGGTTATTTCTATCAACGACAGGTAATGCAACCTCGAAGTTTGGAATAACCGTAATTGTATTATCAGCAATGTGAAATTTCCAAGGTTGCGTGTTATGTCCCGAAGGAGCCTTAGAAGCATAGCTGGGTATTTGTATGAAATCAGTGTTCATTTTGAAATATCTTATTGATAAAGACCTCAATTCCTTCGTTTATTTGTTCCCAACCGGAGTTTTCATTTAGGGGGATGCCGTTATATACCGGACAGAAATCTTCCAGCATCACCAGATAAGTAATAGATGCAGTCAAGAGGGAAGCCATTACCGCTATCTCCTTTTGCGGATGTCCTGTTAGTTCACTCACTTTTTTAATAAGGTCTATTCCAACTTTCTCCCGCTGCTCTCTTAGCTTTACGATCATATCATTATTGCAAGATAGTTCCCAGCGATAAAGCCTTTTTAAAGTAGGATTATTCCTTAATTGCTCAATCTGTCCTTGAAACATACCTTTCACGAATGCAGGTAGTTCTTTACGGCTGGGATATTCAAGTGGGAAATTGAGCCAAAAATCATGTTGCCGTATGTAAGCAGCCATAAGTCCCTCTACCGAACCAAAATAGCGGTATATCAATATCTTTGAAACACCTGATTGGGTAGCTATAGCGTTAATGCCGATTTTCTCGAAGCCATCTTCGGCAATCATTTTACCGATAGTATCCAGCAACCGTTTTTCAGTAGCTTCCCGATCTCTTTCGCCTGTTGTGCTTTTTCCTGCCATTTTATATATTGTTACTATTTGGGAACAAATATATGTTACTTATCGGAAACATACAAATAATCTGCTTGGTAAATTTGCAGTGGTAGAAAGTTTTTTACTATCAAGCCAATGCTGAACTTACTATGCCATCCATAGACAGTTTTTAAAACGGCTCTTGATTCTTCTTTCATTTGCCGATGAAAATAGAATCAACACGTTTTATAAACCATTTAAATTTGAAAAAGTATGGAAGTAGTAACCATCGAAAGAAGAACATTTTCGTATGTCTGCGAACGGTTCACGGAGTTTGCCAAACAGATAGAAAGTTTGTGCAGCACTCATACACAGAAAGTAGAAAACTGGCTGGACAGTCAGGAAGTGTGCCTGTTGTTAGGCTTTAGCAAGCGAACGCTGCAATATTATCGGAGTAGCGGAAGATTGGCTTATTTTCAAATAGGCAGTAAGATTTATTATAAATCTGCTGATATTGAAAGAATTATTGCAGACAGTGAAACACTGAATCAATCACCCAAACAAACCACGCCTTATGAAAAGAACTAAAGAAGATTATCCGTCCTTCAACCTGTTTCCCATTGTCGGCACATGGGAAAGCGTTAATCTGAATCCTACGGTTATCATTTACCGGAATGACAAAAAACATCTCCTTTCTATTATATATGTATCGGAAACCACCAAACAGGCTTCTCCTGCTACGTATGAGATACAGAAAGATGGTAGCCAGTATTTTATTGCCACTGCATCCAAGCGGCTCTATATAGATTATGACCGGATAAAAGATGTACTTAGCATTTCATCATTAGGTGATTATCTGCGTAACTAACTTATCAACCAGCTAATCATATAACTGATTAGCTATCTGGCAATCTTGAAATCAATATTTCAATAAAACAATTTTTCAATCATGGAACTTATAAATAAAGATACACCGCAAGTCAAAGAATTTATTTCTTCGCTCGATTCAATGCTGAATGGCATTGAAACTATTGTCAAGCATTACAAACCTCACCTGAACGGGGAATGCTTTCTTTCTAACCATGAAGTTTTCAAGAAACTGAATGTCAGTTTGCGAACCTTGCAAGAATGGCGAGATACAGGATTAATCCCCTTTATCCAGATAAAAGGCAAAATCATCTACCGCCAAAGTGATATTGACAAACTGCTCCAAAAGCACTACTTTGAAAGTTGGAAGGAATAACCTGCCACTCTCAAAACATTGTTTTTCGGAATTTAATTTGAATCATTGACTTATCTAGTGAAGTATTTAGTCTGTGCAAGTCTTTAGATGAAAATACGCTCGAACATAGTGAGAGGAAGATTTTCTTCTAAACCGAAGGCTTGGACTTGAACAGGCTAAATGCGGAACTTACCTTTGTCAATGTTTCATATTGAGTTCTGAAAAACTTACTTTAAAAGAAAATGAATTTTGAAAAGTAATTTATATATGGATATAGTAGCAATAGAAAGAGTTTCCTTCGATTCTTTTAGAAAGAAGCTGGAACAGATTATATCATTGGCAGATAATACTTCTTTATCTCCCTCTGATATGTGTATTGAGAAAGAATGGATAGAGGGCAAGACATTGGCAGCTTCGCTAAATATTTCTCTGCGAATATTACAGTCTTTACGGGAGAACGGCAAACTTTCTTTTTCGACTGTTGGTAAGAAAGTATATTATAAGGTTGCCGAAGTACAAAAATTATTGGATTCAGGTAGAATAAAAGTAACCATTAAAGAATAATTACTTATGGATTTGTACACGAATGAGGATAGCCAAGAATTATTGCAATCGTTAGATAGGGCTTTACCTTATATAGAATATGCATTGAAGAATAATAAGCCCATGTTTGAGGGTGAACGGTATTTGACAAGTGAAGAACTTTGTTCCATTCTCAAAATCAGCCGTAGAACTTTACAGTATTATCGGGATGATGGTATTTTCCCTTTTATTCAACTGCCGGGCAAAGTGCTATTTCGTGAATCGGATATTAGGAAGGTTTTGGAAGATAGGTTTCGTTCTACCTATAATATAGAAGATTATTCTCTTTAGCTTTTAATATAATGAAGATAGATAAATGGCTACCGTCCGAATGGATTGGGTAGCCGTTTTCATCTTTAGGTGGTTTTAGGAGAGAAATTTTCTCGTACATTCTGCATGTCTCGGAGAATACTCTGATCTAATACTTTTGCGTACCGTTGTGTCATTTTCGTATTGGTACGACCGAGCATCTTAGATACATTTTCCAATGAAACATTGTTAGCCAGCGTAACGACAGTCGAAAAAGTATGACGCCCTGTATGAGTGGTCAGGTTCTTTTTAATTCCGCAGAAATCAGCTATTTCCTTTAAATAACTGTTTGCCTTTTGGTTGCATGGAACGGGTAATAATGTACCTTTCTTTTCGCAAAGCGGATAGCCCTTGTATTTATCCAATATAGCTAACGGAATATCCAAGAGTGGAATGTTACACATGATTTTTGTCTTTTGGCGAGCCTTTCTTATCCAGATGTTACCTTCATTATCTGTTACCAAATGTTCAGGCTTCAATTCGGATACATCTATGAACGCTAATCCAGTCCAACACTGAAATAAGAAAATATCACGTACCAACTCCAAACGTGGCACATTGAAAACTTTAGTCCGTAAAATTTCTAATTCTTCTTTGGTTAGAAACTCCTTATGTACTTCCTGCTCATGAAAATGGATATTCATAAACGGATTTTTATCTATCCAGTCATTTGCAAGAGCCCTATTAGTAATCTTCTTGACTACTTTCATGTAACGGATAACTGTATTTTCTTGCAGATTCTTTTTTGATTTCAAGAAATGAATATAATCCTGAATGATGGCATTATTTATTTCTTTCATCGGAATATCCTTTAGATGATACTGTTTTAGAAGCATTTCTTTAAAATACTTCAAGCATGTATCAAAACGGGAGATAGTGACCTTTGCGTAATCCTTGCCGATCAGTTCTCTGCATTTGTCGTTGTGTTCTTGGAATACTTCAAAGAACATCTTATGTTTTTCATCCAGTCCGAGAAAACGTCTTTTAATCTCCATCGGATTAATTAGTTTGTTTTCATCTTCCAAAGTCCGATGAATCTCATACAAGCGTAATTTTACCGATTCCAGATAACGGTTTACTTCTACTGATTTAGAATCTTTACCTGTACACCGTTCTTTGGCTTGCGACCAAAGTTCAGGCTTAACGGTCCGTTTTAGCTGCATTTCAGCTAATTGACCTTGAATAGTTATCCGTAACATGATAGGTGTTTCACCTGATTTTACTGTTCTTGTTTTGCGGATGAAGAACAGTACGTTGAAAGTCTGTCGTTTCATACTCTAAAAATTAATGTTTAAAGTTACTGAATCGTGCAGAATAGCAAGAATTAAACGATAAGACAATCAACGACTTACGGTACAATTCGTGGACATTTTTTGCGAGACTAAAATTGTCCACGATTTAGCACTACGGAAGTGCGTTATTTTGCCAAAAATATGCGGATTGGGAGAAAAAGAAAATCCCTAAAATGTTTAATTTTCAGGGATTTACCAAATTTGAAGTCTTTTAAAAGTGGTGCCACCAGCAACCGAAAATCGGTTTATATAGCACTATTTCTCAATAAGTTATATCTTTATTACGATGTTAGTCCCTTGAATAAGGTTTTCACAACTTTGCACCGTTCAACACAAGTTTGTGTCTTAGGTTCGATTTCTGTGTGCAAAGGTAGATATTTATTTGGAATTATCAATATTTTCAAGAACTTTTTTTTATTTACTACTAAGAGTCTGTTTGAATTTTGTTCAGCATTCTTTTAGGAGTTGTTTTGAGGATTTTTCTCTGTATCATTAAGAAGAATTGCAGGCTATGTGACGGAAGGTTTTCAATATCCATGAAGTATATAGAAAGAACTTTAGTCAAAATGTCAGGTATCAATTTTCCCAATAGATTGAATCGTAAAGGAGTATTTTTATCAAGCAATATGTATAACTACATAAACCCCACTGGTTTCGAAACGTGCAGCCACATTACAAATTGGGTAAATTTCAATAATGGATTGTTTTGATGAAAAAAACTCTTCAATATTAGACTTACTGACATAGGGCTGTCATAGAAGACGCTATCTTTGTATCAAAAAGAATTCAACTTAATATTATAGAATATGAAAAGATTATTTTTATGCTCATCATTTGCTGATGTTGCTAATCTATTTGTCGATTGTGCCAAAGAAGATTTGCAAGGGAAAATTATAGCTTTTATACCAACTGCAAGCCTTACAGAATCAATACGATTCTATGTAAAAAAAGGGAAAAAAGCTTTAGAAGAAGCAGGAATGATTGTTGAAGAAGTCGAGATTACCCAACTGTCCAAAGAGGAAATATCTTCTATATTACATAAATGCGATTATATCTACATAACAGGTGGAAATACATTTTTCCTTTTGCAAGAGTTAAAAAGAAAAGGTGTTGATAAAATTATATCTAAACAAGTGCAATTGGGTAAACTGTATATTGGGGAATCTGCCGGAGCAATAATAGCCTCTCCCGATGCAGAATATATGAGAAGTGTGAATTTTGATCCAATAGAAAAGGCTCCTGAATTGAAAGACTGTACTTCTTTAGATTTGGTCGATTTTTATACGATTCCCCATTATGGAAATTTTCCATTCAAGAAAAAAGGTGAAAAGATAGTTCAACTATATAATGAGAAGTTGCAGCTTATTCCTATAAGTAATAAACAAGCTGTTATTATTGAAGATTCAAATATTCAAATTAAAGATGCAAAATGAATAGAATAGACCGTATTTCTGCTATATTGATTCAGTTACAATCGCACTCGTTAGTGAAAGCACAGCAAATTTCAGAACGTTTTAATATAAGCATTCGCACTGTATATCGAGATATAAGAACATTGGAAGAGGCAGGAATTCCTATCATAGGAAATCCCGGTATTGGTTATTCACTTGCAGAAGGATTCAAATTATCTCCTCTAATGTTTACTCAAAAAGAGGCTTTGTCCTTTTTGATTGCAGAGAAATTAGTACATGAACTAACTGATTCAAATAGCAACGAACATTATAAGTCTGGAATAGAAAAGATTAGGTCTGTCATGCGTTTTGCAGACAAAAATATGTTAGAAACAATGGAAAAGTGCATGTCTGTATTGGATACTTATAAATCATCCACCTATAAACCTGATATTCTTTTACTTATTCTACAAAGTATATACCAAAAAAGAATTATTGAAATATCTTATTTGGGAAGTAATGCGTTAAGTGTTTCAGAACGAAAGATTGAAGCTGTTGGAATTTTCTTTTCAAGAACTAACTGGTATCTAATAGGCTTTTATCTTCCCAAAGAAACCTATCTTACATTTCGGATAGATAGAATTCAAAAAATGCACATTCTTGATGAATTACAATCACGGGAGCATCCTCCTTTGGAAAAATTCATACGCGAGTTTTATGACAAAGAAAAATTACATGAAATCGTTATAAGAATAGAAAAGAATAAAACCTCCATAATGAATGATGATAAATATTATTACGGATTAACATCTGAGAAAGAGATAGGAGATATGTTTGAGCTTCATTTTCTAACATTTTCAATCAGTAAGTTTGCACATTGGTATTTGTCTTTTGCAGATAGTGCAACTATAATAAGGCCAGATTCTTTAAAACATGAAGTTAAAAATATTATCAATAACATTTCTATTTGATTGCTGTCAAATAGTATTTTTAATCGACTAAATGAAAAAAATATTCGACCAAAGATTTTTCCGCTTATTGTCGGAATATTCACAACGTAAAGTTTCTGCATCCGAGTTGATAGAAGCTATTAATGAATTAGCTGCCCATGTAGCCGATTTTAGTATTAATGAGCAGGATTATAGCGTGTTACTGCGTTATTTCTCCTTTGGCTTGTATCGTCTCAAATCGTACCGTGTGCGGTTTGAGCAAGAAAAAAATGCCCTATTTGTACTTAATTGATGAAGCGATAGGACTTTTAAACACCGAAATTCGCCTTATCGAATGGCGCATCAAGTACCCGGAACAATTCAAACAACGGATTGGCAAACAAACACTTTCCCCTCTATATCTCGCTGACAAAACGACCCTTATCAACATCATGGAAATGGTAAGCGGTCTGTTCCTTTCCAAAGACATCGTGTATCAGAACGGTAAATCCGCCTACTTGGTGGATTTGTCGAAAGCCTTTGAATGGCTGTTCAATATCAGAATAGGTGACTGTTACCAAAAACATGAGGACGTGATAAAGCGGAAGCCGGGCAAACTGACCGAGTTTCTTAATGGATTGGCAGAACTTATCAAAAAGGAACATAACAAGAAAGGGTATAGATAATCAGTGACTTAGAATTTATTTATAGGGGATTCCATTAGTTCCCCCGTAATTTCTTTACGCTTGTTTTCTGAACTTTGCTTCATCAATCGATTGACAAACAATAATGTATAATCAGAAAAATGAAGCAATCATGTATATAGACAATGACGATTTCAGCGTATGGATGCAGAAACTGTACGCCAAACTGGAAGAACTCTGCAAGGATGTACGGGTACTGCGCAATGCCGACAGGGTACTACCCGAAGATGACAACCTGTTGGATAATCAGGACTTGTGTCTGTTGTTCAAAGTGAGTATCAAGACCCTGCAACGCTACCGGGCTATCGGTGCGCTGCCATACTTCACAATCAGCGGAAAAGTGTACTACAAGGCTTCCGATGTCCGGGAGTTCATCAAGGAGCGGTTTAGTGTTACCACCTTGCGCCAGTTCGAGAAAGAACACTGTACGAAGAAAAAGAAGTGAATTTGAAAGCCGGGGCGGTTCTGCTCCGGCTTTGCTTTGGTTTATGGCTTGCCCAGCTTGTCGGCTTCTTCTCTTAGTTGCTCTGCTTGTTCGTTTAACAGCCTTGCCCGTTCCAACGCTTCCGCCTGCTTCCTGCTACGGTATTCAAAGTTTTGTACCGAATCGGTCAGGCTTCGGATGAAAGCGTTATCCCGTTCCCGGCTGAACCTCGTTTCCAGCAAATCAAGGCTGCTGCCGTCTGTCTTTCCTTTCATCAGGATATAGCGGTATTTTATATCGTTGTCCTGTAACCGCTGCATCCGTTCCGTAAAACGGACATTCAGGATTAGCGAAGTGATACAGATAATAATCCCTGCTGAAAGAAGAAAAAAATTAGGTTTTAAATAGGGAGTTACCCGGTATGTCAGTTTGCCGTACCATGAAACGGGCGTTGCTTCTCCGGTCGGTGTATCATCAGCCGGGAACAACACTTTTAACCGTTCCCTGAAATATCGGTGCGAGGTCACGATAAGCCCCTTTATATCTTCAAGGTCTTGTTTTTGGTTCTCGGACTGCCCTTTTCTAATATTGCCGATTTGGTTTAGAATCTCCTGCACCGTATTTTCAGGGATGCCGGATTTGCCCTGCATATCCGAAATGCGCTGTTCGATAACATCCAGTCGGTTAATCGTTTCCTCCCGGCTGGCAGGCGTGACCTGCTTCTCCTGCCGTTCTTTCAGTTCCGTAGCCATAGAGAGAAGCCCCTCCAAAATTAAATTATCTTCCATGTCCTATAATTTTAAGTGTCGTTTCTTTTTCCTCTTTTTTCTTTCACCGGGATTGTCGGGCGTTTCATCAGCCGGAGAGGATGAAGCGGAGAACAGACCGCCCAAGCCTGCCAGTAACGGACTGTCGGCTTTGCACGGTGTCTGCACTGGCTCCTGAACAGGTACGGAAATCGTCTGCTTATTGTTTCCAACTGTCGTCTGCCCTACATCCCCAAAACATTTATCCAGTTTGGAGAAACTGAAACTGCGGTCTATTTCCGAACCCTTGAACGTGTATTCGCCTTTGGAAAAGGATATGCCCTGCACTTCGCCAGTCTGTCCCCTGTACTTGAAATGAATCCCGATACCCTTTTCCGCCAGCCGGGTTTGTAACTGCTGCCAGTTCTTGGACTTCCCGATTTCATCCTTTACGGCATTGTAAATCTCGTATTTGGATTTGTCCGGTTCTCTCAAACGGTGCTGCTTTACATGCTCCTTGCCTTTAGCGAAATAAAGCCCGTGTTTGGCTTTCAGTTTTTTGCATACCTGCTCGTTGCGGTACATGTCGTTCCTGTCCGAAATGGTCTTGCCGTTGTTGTCTATACGGTTGAACACGATATGCACGTGCGGATGTTCCCGGTCTTGGTGGCGCACGATGATGTACTGCGTATCGGTGATTTTCATTTCACGCATGTACTCCTGCGCAAGCTGTATCATTTTCCCGTCTGTCAGCTTGGGTGCGTCCACCGGGGAATAGCTTAGCGCAATATGTCCGACAGGCTTTTTCATATTGGGGTTCATCCCGGCTTGCAGTATGAAACAGCGTATGATGTCCCGGTTGCTTTCCGCTAACACTCCCTCCGCATGAAGCAAAGTAGCCTGTTCCTTGCCGAGTACATAGTTCACGCAGCCCTTAAATCCGCTTCCCTTTTTTATTTTTCCAATCATCCGACAACTGGTTTATGATTTCAACAATCCTGTTTTTGAGTTTCACCAGTTCCACCGCCACCAGTGCGAAACCTCCGGCATTCGCCCGGTGCGCTAACTGGTTGATGTTGTTGGCTTCGCCCGCCAGCTTGCGGATAGTGTCCGCATCCTGCCTGTTCAGCCGGGGCGTTACCTCTGCCGAAACGACAGCCTGCCGGACGTACTCACTGACACGCAGCCCGGCTTCGGTGGCTCGCTTCCTGATTGCGTAAAACTGTAACTCGGTCAGCTTCGTACTGATTACTCGGTTCTGCTTGTCTATCCGGCTTTTTGCTGGGCAACCTCCCGGTTTGTTCCTTATCTCTGTCATAGTTTTTTGCTTTTAGGTGGTATCTTAAAAATTGCGACCAACGGGAGAAATTTTCTTTGCTGTCAAGCAAAGCAAGGTGTTTCGGTTTACCGAAACATAACCTTGCTCTCCCTAATCACACAGCCTGCCGTCTGTTCATGCCGCCAGTCTTGCAGGTCACATCCTTAGCCCTCTCTTTCTTTTTTCACCCGGATTTTGTCTGTTATCCTGCTCCGGCTGGGGCTTGTCGGTAACTGTCAAGTCTTGGGATTGTTTCACTTTAAGGCTACGCAAATAGTCGTTCAGGTCATTGTGACCGCTGTACAGGTGTGATGCGTCACGTACACGCCATTTGTATTCCTGCCTTATGGCTTCAACCGCTTTTCTCCCGGCTTCGTCATTGTCAAGCATACAATGTATATGCCCGTAATCAGCCAACGGATATAAGGCTTTATCCGTGTTGGCGGTGGAGTTCAGGATAACGTAGTCCTGCCAGTCGGTGCAGGGCATATCCGGGCTTTTCTGTTGCCGGATAGTGAGGAACGAGAGGAAATCCAAAAATCCCTCGAACACGAAACAGGTATCTCTCGGCTCTCCCTGCTGCCGTATATGGGTGATGTCTTTCGATGTGCTGCCCTTGAAACGGGGATTGCGGAGTTCATAACCTCCTGAATCATTCCTGAACGCCAGCGCAAAATAAGGCTTTCCACCGATACGGTAATACATTTCCTGCACGTATGGGGCTGCCGTTCCGGGAGAAATCCCCCTTTCCTGCAAATAGCGCATGAGTGCCGGATTCTGTAACGGCTGTATTTTGCGTATTTCTATCGGGCTGGCTGCTTGCCTTTGCGTGTCCCTTTCGGGCAAGTCTTTCCCGTGAAAGGAAAAAGAGGCGGTGTTGCCCTGTTCCAGTCGGCAGATAGCGCCGTAGGCGTTGCACCCGTGCTGCTTCATCACAAGGTCGATGAGCGTCCCGCCCTCGCCAGTTCCGTAGTCACACCACAAATTGGCGTTGTAATCCACCTTGAAACTTGGCGTGTTGTCCTCCCGTAAGGGGCTGCGGTACATTCCGTAATTCCCTTTTTCCGTGACGGGCTGGATTCCCAAAGAGTTCAGGTAGTCTTTGATACTGATATTGTTGGCTTCCTTGTAGGTCATAATCTTTATTTTTTGATGATAAATTGCAGTAGCACAGTAAGAAGTCAGTAAGAAGAAAAGTTACTATGTTTCTGCGCATAATTCTTTTTCTTTCAGCGGATTATCCCTTATGCAGTAAGATAAGTAAGTTCTTTCTTCAAAAGAAGATAGAAATATAACCTTGATATTTTCTGCGTTTTTTCTTTTTCCAAACTTTTCCAAAAGTTTACGGTTTTATCTTACTGCTTACTGCGCCACTGTTAAATGTTTGATATACAGACTATAAAGTAAAAATACATCTTGCTGTGGCGGTTACTGCGTTGCAGTAATAACCAATCGTAAAATGACCGTGCTAACCGTAATCGTCATTTGTAGAGGATGCCGGGACTGGCTTTATTCTGTACCCATATACCGAATAATTCTGTTTGTTGATGCGTTTCTGTACCCGTTTGAACCCGGCTTTACGCAACGCTTCCCCCAGCCGTTTTTCAGATAGCTGCATGGCGCATATATCCCGTAAACGTGCCAGTATTTGCGCTGTTGTCATAAAAAAATGGGGTTCTTCTTCCTCTGTCGGCTTCTCAAAATATTGCGTCAGCATTTCAAACTCGATTGTCTGCACCTCAAATTCCGCATTGTTCAGGTGCAGTTCTCCAATCTCCGCATCATTGAACCAGTAGCGCACGCCCTGACGGTACAGGTACATGATTTCGGAATAGACGTTATCCATGTGAATACTTTCTGCCGTGGGCTTGTCTATGTGCAGCACCTCGAACGGCAAAAAACGCCTGCTGCCTGTCGGGTCGGTCAGGAACTCGTTGCCGTTCACCGAAGCCATGAAGCTGGCGAGGTGGGGGTATTCCTCTATGTAAACGTCATACGGTCTGCGGTATTTCACCGCCGGGGTGGTGATAAGGTTCTTCAATGCGTTCTCGTTCTGCTTGTTGAGTTCCTTTAGCTGGTCGTCAATGTTGATGAACAGGTATTCGGCTATCAGTGTCAGGATGTCTTTGCCCTGCGGGTCTATCTTTCCGGTAAACAGGTAGTTCTTAAGCGGTGTCGGGCAAAGGGTGTCCAGCCACCACGATTTGAACTGCCCTTGCCTGTCCCCGGTCAGCACCAAACAAGTATGGTTCTGACACCCCGTGTCATTCATGGCGTTGGCTACCACACCGATAAGCCATTTCGTGAAATATTCCTCCCATTTGCCGGGGTTGGCTACCTGTACCGTGTTCAGGAGCCTGCCGATATGCCCGTGTTCGGTTGGATTGAGAAGCGGCAGGGCGTTGAAGTATTCCCGTATGGGATGTACCTTTCTTGCGAAATCGCTTTCCAGTATGGTACGGATGTTCTCGGCAGAGGTGACGATACCAGCGGTTGCGTCCAGCCTGCGCCTGAACGAGTTCAGAACGAATTTTGTAACGGGCTGGTACAAGCCCGAAGAACTTGCAGCCCGGTATTCCGTCCGGCTCTTTACGGTATTGAACCGGAAATCGTACAGGACGTTCAACAGGCTTTCAATGCGCTCGTTCTTTGACTGCCAGCCCTCGATATGCCGTGCATCATCACTTCTTTTCTTTTTCATCGGGAAGTCTGTTAGAAGCCGGGACATACTGCTGCTGCATCCACTTTTTGAGTTCCTCCATGTCAAAACGCAGGGTACGCCCACGCTTGACACACGGTATCATCCCCTTACTGGCTAAGTGGTACAGGTAATTGACCGAATACCCGGTTATGCCGCTGGCAACGGATATTTTGACTAACACAGGCTCTTTTCCGTCCTGCCGTTCTTCGGGCTGTACGCCCGTGACCGGGGCAATCATCTTTTCGATGTTCTCCAGCCGCTTGAAAATTTCTTCGAAAGGATTGTTCATAGGTGCTTGTTTTTTGAATTAGCACCACAAATAAAATAAGAAAAATCGGTAAAAAACAAAGCGTTAGCCGTTTGGAATCGCTTTGCTGCGCTCTGCACCAAATTAATGTCGGCAAATAGAAAACGGCTTTGTGTTCATTACCTTACTTATTTAGTAAGTGGAGAAAAAACAGGTTTTTTGTTATCGGTTCATTTCTTTCGTGTTGTTGTTGGGTTGGCGGTGGACATTTTCAGACACGCAAGGTCATTTGCGGACAGGAAGAAACAACCTGTCATTCAGCCTTATATATTTGCACCAGTGAAGAAAAACGGAGTATTGACAAGAATAAATATATCGGTTATGGAAATAGTGACGATTGAAAAGAAAACGTTTGAACTTTGGAAACAGAGGTTTGAAAATTTTGTGGGGCGTGTGGATGCGCTCTGCGTGCCTTTGCGCAGGAAGCGTGACAAGTGGCTGGATAACTGCGAGACCTGCCGTTTGCTGAATGTTTCAGCCCGGACGATGCAGACCTACCGTGATACGGGGAAACTGCCTTATTCGCAGATAAACGGCAAGATTTACTACAAGGCTTCGGACGTGGAAACATTTCTGCTCGACCAAGTAAGGGACAATTCTAAAAAGTAGGCGTATGGATTTGATAACGAAAGATTCCGAAACCACGCTGGTGCTGTTTTCTTCCCTTGATAGGGTACTGGAAAACGTGGAGTACGTGGTAATGAACTATCGCCCGGTATTGAACGGTGAACACTACCTGACGGGCAATGAGGTGTGCAGGCGGCTTTGCATCAGCAAACGGACGTTGCAGGATTACAGGGACACGGGGCTGCTGGGCTACGTGCAGCTTCCGGGAAAAATCATCTACCGGGAAAGCGAGATTTTAGACCTGCTGGAAAGGCATTACAGAAAATGAAATCTTGAAAACATGAAATCTTGTTTTATTGATGTCTTGCTTTCTTGAAAGATTGAAATATTGAAGTATTGAAATATAGCTGTCTTGTTTGCTATATTGTTTGATTGATTGAAAGCCAGCAATATTGTGAAAAGAATCAATATTGCTGGCTTTCAATTGAATTTACAGTTTTAAATAATTGCATTTATATCATATATTTTACTGATTTTTATTTGAATCATGTTGCTTCTTCTTATTATTATCCTGTTCTATCCTTGTAATATTTGTTGATATGTTTTTTATCTCGTGTTCTAAACTGTTTTGACTATTATGTATATTAACAATTTCTTTTTCAACCTTTTCTTGGTTATTTAGAAGAGTGGAATAAGAAAATGTGTACCAAATTGTAGCAATAGCCACAAGCCCAATAATTGTCCATATATACCATTGGATTGGTAATTTTTCTTTGATGTCAATTTGTATATCTTTTATGGAATTCATTATCTCTTTTTTCGCATCATCTATCTTCTTTTCCAGTTCTCTTCTCAAATCAGTATGGGCATTTTCATTTTGAGAAGTGTAATTGGAAAATTTGTCTTCTAATCTATAGTAATTATTCCATAAGTGCTGACCAGTTGATGTTTCAGGAGAATATACTTCAGAACTACTTACTGTATGATTTTTATTATTGGAATATTGAGAATCTGATTCAGAACTTATATATTCAGAATCAGATTGTCTACCTCTTTTTGAATAGTTCTTGATTTTTTTAAAACTGGAACTTAAATCATATTCACTAGCAGCTTTATTTGAAGACGAGAACTGGTTCTTTCTATTTGATTTATAAGTCCCCATATTTAAAAATCAGCCAAATTAACAAATAAATCTTTTTCTACGGATAAGGAAAGGGTATAGATATCTTTTATTAAACTTTTGTCATTTATGTTTTTAAGTTCATTTGTCAAATAGTTATCGGTATCAATAGCGATACCAACATGCTGTACTCTATCTTTGTTCCTAAACTCTCTATCATAAAAATCATCTTCTTGATTTAATGGACCTATTTGATACATTCCATTTTCATATACTAAATTAAATAAAAAGTCTTTCGCTGGATACTTATCGATAAAAAATTTAGATGGGAATGAGTTTTTAAACTTGTTTAGGATTGTATTATAATCACTGGATTTAACTTTGTATGTTCCGATAATTCTACAGCCAATCCTTTTTATAACCAAATCACCTAAAGCTGTTGTAATTGCATTGTATATTTTTTCAAATTTTGAATAAAATTCCTCTATAGAATTAATTTTGTTAGATATAAAATTAAACCGATTAAAAGTTACGATAATGGTATTAGAGGTTTCTTCTTTATTTTCATGGTCTCGTATTGTTACTTCTCCTTGTCCAATTTCCCAATGAAAAATGTTGAAAGGTTTAGCTTTTTCGATAAGTTCTACTATAGCTCCTTTTTTATCTAACATTGATACTTTGGGCTCAAATCGCAATTCGATAATAAATTTCCGATTTCCGATATTTTTACTGTCTATATTATCTTTCATGTTTCTTAAATAATAAATTGTCTGCAAAAATACAAAATTATTTTGTGATAAGTAAATAGAATTTGCCTTCTCTATTTGCTAAGTTGTTTCTCTACGTATTGCATATCCCTTAGTATCGTTTGGTCTAATACCTTTGCGTAGTGCTGTGTCATTCGGGTAGATGAATGCCCCAGCATTTTAGCCACATTCGGCAGTGACACGTTGTTAGCCAGTGCGATAACCGATGCGAAACTGTGGCGGGCTGTGTGCGTGGTCAGGTTCTTTTTGATTCCGCACAGGTCGGCAATCTCTTTCAGGTAACTGTTCATCTTCTGATTGCAGGGAACGGGCAACAAAGTTCCTTTATCCATGCAGTAGGGGTTATCCTTATATTTTTCAAGTATCTGTTTGGGAATGCTCAAAAGCGGGATGTTACAGAGGTTGTTTGTCTTTTCACGGGGTTTCACTATCCACAGGTTGCCGTTGCTGTCCTCTGAAACGTGTTCGGGGCGCAGATTATACACGTCTATGAATGCCAGTCCGGTATATACGCAAAAGATAAAAACATCCCGTACCAGTTCCAGCCGTTCAATCCTGAACTCTTTCTGCCATATCCGGTTTATCTCGGCTTGGCTTAGGAACTGTTTGTTTACCTCCACCTCGTGAAACTTTATTCCGGCAAACGGGTTCTTTGTCAGCCACTCGTTGGCAATGGCAAGGTTTATCACTTTCTTGAAGCATTTCATGTACCGGATAACGGTGTTCTGTGCGCAATGTTTCTCCGTCTTTAGGTATAAATCGAATTTACGCACCAGTTCCCCGTTTACCTCACGCAGTAGTATATCATCTACCTTGTAGTCACGTTTAACCAGTTCCATGAGGTATTTAAGGCAGTTATCGTAACGTCTTACGGTAATATCGGCATAATCCGTCCCGATTAGCTTCCGGCAGTTGTCGTTATGCTCCTTGAACACATTATACAATGTCTTGAAAGTCTCGTCCTTTCCCTGATAGCGGTTCACTATGGCACGTGCGGAGATAATCTTTCCCTCCAGTTCCAAGTCTTGGTAAATTTGATAGAATTTCACACGCAGGGCGTCAATGTAATGGTTAAGTTCTACGGAGTTTCGGTCTTTGCCTGTCGATTTCTCTTTTTCCTGCGACCAAAGTGGGACTTTTACGCTCCGCTTTAGTTGAAGTTCCACGTATAAGCGGTCATAAGTGACACGCACACGCACGGGTGCTTCCCCGTTTTTTAACAGTTTGCTACGCTTGATGAAGAACAACACGCTGAATCTTTTTCTTTCCATACGGCTCAATTTTTAATGATACAAAGTTAGGAAATCGAACCGAGAACCCTGTTATGTAAAATAGCGCAACATGCTGTAAAAGAATGAAATAAATACCTCGTAGTGGAACATTTCGGGCTTTTAAAACCAGTCCCTTGAATAAGGACGTATAGTTTGCTCCAATCCCACTGATTTTGCCTGTTCTTGGAAATGAAAAATCCCCGAACTTCTTTGAAATTCAGGGATTTACATCGTTTTTCATTCTTAAAAAGTGGTGCCACCAGGAATCGAACCGGGGACACAAGGATTTTCAGTCCTTTGCTCTACCAACTGAGCTATGGCACCATCATGTCGTTTTGTATATCGTTGTTTCGATTACGGGTGCAAAGGTAGGTATTATTTTTAATCCAGCAAATGTTTTGAAAGAAAAATTCACAGGACAGTAAATTATCTATTTTTCCTGCAAAAAAATCCACTTTTCTCTTGCAGGTTCAAAAACAATGTGTACCTTTGCACCCGTAATCGAGACAACGATACAAAAAAACGGGATGTAGCACAGTTGGCTAGCGCGCCACGTTCGGGACGTGGAGGTCGGAAGTTCGAGTCTTCTCATCCCGACTCATCAAAAAGGCAAGAATCTTGAAAGAGATCTTGCCTTTCTTTTTTCAATCCTATTAATATCTAATGAATAACAAAAGGTATCAACATATATTGTTCGATCTGGACGGTACATTAACCGATCCTATGATTGGTATTACCAGTTCTGTAAAGTACGCCCTCTCCTATTTCAATATAGAAGTAGAAGATTTACGATCTTTATGCCCTTTCATCGGGCCACCATTAAAAACATCCTTTAAGGACTTCTATCAGTTTACAGATGAGCAAGCAGATGTAGCCATTGCTAAATACCGGGAATATTTTTCAAAACAAGGTATTTTCGAGAATACCCTGTATCAAGGTACTGATGAATTACTCCGTTTGCTTACCGAAAACGAAATGAAAATCTACTTAGCCACCTCAAAACCGCAGCCCTTCGCTCAACAAATTCTAGAATATTTCCACTTAGAATCTTATTTTACATTTGTTGGAGGAAGCACATTCGACGGAAGCCGTTCCGAAAAAGCGGATGTAATACAATATGTATTAGACAACACCGATATAAAAACACGGTCTGACGTAGTCATGATCGGTGATCGTAAATATGATATAGAAGGGGCCAAAGCGAATAACATAGATTCAATAGGAGTCCTTTACGGCTACGGGGATGAAGAAGAACTAGCGAATGCCGGAGCAAACAAAATCGTTACTGATATAAAAGAACTATCATCTTTCCTTCTAACAGGGAATATCCCCATATAGAAAGCTTAAGCAGATCTATAAATCACATTAAAAATAAACATCAGCAATAAAGAGAATGAAATATTTGGAAAGCTCGGCTTCAACCGGGCTACCAATTTTTCTATAGCGATCTTCATCTGTACACGAACCGTACTCTCTTGAACCGATAATATTTCCGCGATCTCCTTCGTTTTCAATCCCTCCTCACGAGACATCAAAAACACAAGACGGCATTTCTCAGGAAGTTCGTCAATCGCTTTATCAAGCATCTCTCTCATCTCTTTTAACTCCAAATGCTCCTCCGGAGAACCCTCATCTTCCTCTTCCATTAATGGCAACAACTCATTTAAAGAAACCCTATTCAAGTCTTTATTCCTTGCTTGAAAACGAAAAGACTCGTTACGTACGGAAATATATAAATAGGTATCTATATTATCAATATCCTTTAATCGTTTCCGGGATTGCCAGACCGAGAAAAAAACATCTGTCACAACTTCACGGCATGCCTCCTTCTCGCCTAAACAATAATAAGCGAAGCGAAAAACCTGATCATAATATAAATTATAAAAACGTTCGAAAGCTCCCCTGTTATCTACCGACACAGATTCAAGCAACCCTTTGATATCTCGCACAAAAACTCCCACTCCTTTTTCTTTGATTTGGCAAACATACTAAATATAATCTAAATGCCTTTTTAAAAAGCAGACTATTTTTTCTCATATTTTACTTGCATATTCAAATTATTAAACTACTTTTGCACCCGCAATACGGAAGTAGCTCAGTCGGTAGAGCACTGGTCTCCAAAACCAGGTGTCGGGAGTTCGAGCCTCTCCTTCCGTGCATGAGCGGCAACACTATGAATATGTGTTGCCGCTTTTTTATTATTCTCCTTCTCTTCCCATTGCGATAAAAAAGCGTAAATAAGACAACATTTTTCGTTAAAGAGACTATTTTTTCTTTCAATATATAAAGGAATATACTACTTTTATTGCCGATTTTAAATCTAATTGAGACTTAGTGTAAATCGTATACCATAGAAACAGATGACAACTAACAAATTTTCAAATCGATACTCGTCTGAGAGGAAAAAGTATTTTTTCAAAAGTAAGGCGTTTATCCTGTGCCTCGGATTATTTTTGGGAGCTGGGATTATGATCGCCCTTTATAAAACATCTGTATATTTCTCGACAGATGAATCTTGTATGATGTGCCACGTGCATCCTCACGTAGAAAACAGTTGGAAACTTTCCAAGCATGTAAATAATGGAAGTGGCGTTAAGACACATTGCGTAGCTTGTCACCTCCCACCCCAAACAAATACTTGGAAACATTATAGCGCAAAGGCTAAATTGGGTATGAAAGATGTTTGGTCATACTTGACTAAAGACAGCGCGGATTTCAATTGGGAAACTAAGTCCGAGTTGGAACACGCCGTTAAATATATCCCCAATGAATCTTGTAAGGAGTGCCATCAGAACTTATTCCCCGAAGGAATTACCGATGATGGTGTAACGGCACATTTATATTATGATGAGAATGAGAAAAAGCTAGATCTACAATGTATTAGTTGCCATTTGGATGCAGGACATTACAATCCGAACTACAATCACTCCAAGATGGTTGGTATACCAGGACAAAATACATCCGGGGCATCTTCGGATACCAGTTTGTTTTTTAAGGAACCAACTACAGTTACCTCTTTCACCGACTATGTAGAACAAATTCCCGGAACAATGGTCTCATTCAAGATGATTGCTATCCCCGGAGGTTCATTCAAAATGGGTAGTGAGGAAAAAGAGGCATTTCATAAAGCAGATGAGTCGCCTGTACACAACGTAACTGTCAGTCCGTTTTTCATGGCTGAGGTCGAGGTGACTTGGGATCAATACTGGGCTTTCTATGGGAATACGATGAGTGAGGGCCGTACCCCTCCAGAGACCGTATACGCAAATAACAGTAATCCGAATGTCGATGCCATCTCCGGTCCTACACCTCCGTTCGGTTTTCCGGATCAAGGCTGGGGTGGTGGAGATCGCCCGGCTATTACAATGACTCATTATGCGGCCGAGACTTTCTGCCAATGGTTATCCAAGAAAACAGGAAAGACTTATCGTTTACCGACCGAGGCGGAATGGGAATATGCGGCACGTGGCGGCACGGAAACGCCTTATTTCTTTACGGGCAATCCAAAAGATTTCTCCGATCAAGGCTTCTGGCGTAAATTTTTCGACGCAAAGACTGATAGTATAGGTTCTTATGTGATTTATAGCAAGAACAGCAAAAACAAGACGCAAGAACCGGATTTAGTAAAAGCCAATCCCTTTGGTTTAAAGAATATGTTGGGTAATGTAATGGAATATTGTGCCGACAAGTATGATCCTGAAGCTTACGCTAAAAGCGGAAGTAGCGCCACAGATCCATTGGTTACCGAAGGTACTGAGTGGGTAGTGAGAGGCGGTAATTACACCTCCGATGCGGCAGATCTTCGCTGCGCTTCCCGTGATTATACCAAACATGAAGCTTGGTTAAAAACCGATCCGCAACAACCGAAGAGTATCTGGTGGTACTCCGATATCAGAGGAATCGGTTTCCGTGTTGTATGTGAACCTAATAAATAGTGTCTAAAAAATAATATCATGAAAAAAGAGAACAGCATTAGCAGAAGATCATTTCTGAAAAGTTCAGCCCTAGCGGGTGCGCTTGGAGCAATTGGAACAGGTAGTACAGTTGGTGTATTAACTTCTTGTGGTGGAGGTGAAAGTGCGAACGCAATAAAGCCTTTGAAAGAACCCGGTACTTATTACGTGCCCGAATTACCAGATCTGGCGACTGATGGAAAAGAACTAAAAGCTGGTGTAATCGGTTGTGGCGGACGTGGTTCCGGAGCCGCTTTTAACTTCTTGAACGCTGCGAACGGCGTTACGATCGTGGCTTTAGGCGATACGTTCCAAGAACGTGTCGATGATTTGGCAAAGAAATTAAAAGATGAGAAAGGAATTGATGTACCGGCTGATAAACGTTTCGTCGGCTTGGATGCATACAAACAAGTGATTGATAGCGGTGTAGATGTAGTGATCGTCGCCACTCCTCCCGTATTCCGTCCAGTTCATTTCCAATACGCCACAGAAAAGGGCAAACATTCCTTCTTAGAGAAACCTATCTGTGTTGATCCGGTTGGTTACCGTACCATTATGGCTACCGCAAAACAAGCTGCGGCAAAGAACTTATGTGTCGTAACCGGTACTCAACGCCATCACCAACGCAGTTATGTCGAGTCTTACAAGAAGATCATGGAAGGATTGATCGGTGAGATCACGGGCGGTACGGTTTACTGGAATCAGAATATGCTTTGGTATCGGGATCGTCAACCGGGATGGAACGATTGCGAATATATGATCAAAGACTGGGTAAACTGGAAATGGCTTTCCGGCGACCATATCGTAGAGCAACACGTACATAATATAGATGTATTCACTTGGTTCAGCGGATTGAAACCAGTCAAGGCTGTAGGTTTCGGTTCTCGCCACCGTCGTATCACTGGCGACCAATATGATAACTTCAGCGTTGATTTCACAATGGAAAATGGTATCCATATGCATAGTATGTGCCGCCAGATAGATGGTTGTGCAAATAATGTAAGCGAATTCATCCAAGGAACCAAGGGATCATGGAGCAGTGACACGATGGAGATCAAGGATTTGGCAGGAAACGTTATCTGGAAATATGATAGTGAGGCCGAAAAAGCGAACTTCAAGCAAACTGACCCGTATACATTAGAGCATGTAAACTGGATCAACTGCATCCGTGGTGGTAAACAAATCGAGCAAGCTTCTGAGACTGCTATCTCCAATATGGCCGCAATCATGGGTCGTGAGTCCGCTTACACGGGTGCCGAGACCACTTGGGATGCCATGACTGCCTCAGCATTGGATTACACTCCGAAAGATTTGAACTTAGGAAAGATGGATATGAGCGGCTTCGTCGTTCCTGTTCCGGGTAAACCAATCGACAAGAAATAATCCAGACTGTTTATGACATTAAATAGAAGAAACTTTTTAAGAACCTCCTTATCCGGCGCTGCTTTAGCGGTAGGAAGTACGGCCTTGGCCTCCTGCTCTTCCAAGTCGGCAAACACTGCCAAAGGAGAAAAAGGGAGCGACAAGCCCGGCAAGGACCTTGAATTAAAGCTTTCTTTCCAAGAGGGAATCGCCCCGGGTGAAAGTTTGAACGAGAAACTTGATTTTATGGAGAAGTTGGGCGTTGTAGGTTTTGAGCCGGGTGGCGGAGGATTAGCCAGCCGGGTAAACGAGATCAAGCAGGCCTTAAACGGACGTAATATCAAAGTGAGTGCCATTTGCGCCGGCTTCAAAGGCTTTATTCTTTCTACCGATCCAGCCATCCGCAAGGAATGCATGGATACGATGAAAGAGATCATCGCCGCAGCCGGTGAATTAGGTTCTACGGGCGTGATTATCGTTCCTGCCTTTAATGGTCAAGTCCCCGCCTTGCCTCATACGATGGAGACACGGGATTTCCTTTGCGAGCAATTCAACGAGATGGGAACTTTCGCCGCCCAGCATGGGACTAGCGTCATCTTTGAACCTTTGAACCGAAAAGAGTGTTTTTATCTACGTCAAGTAGCCGACGCCGCCTCTTTATGCCGGGATATCAATAATCCGGGTGTACGTTGCATGGGCGACTTCTGGCATATGACATGGGAAGAGACCTCTGATATGGGAGCCTTTATCTCCGGTGGAGAGTATCTCCAACACGTACACGTGGCCAGCCGCAAACGTCGCAGCATGCCGGGTGAGGATGGAGATGCCGATAACTATATCAATGGCTTCAAGGGATTGAAAATGATTGGTTATAACAACTACGTAAGTTTCGAGTGCGGATGTCAGGGAGACCGTAACGTGGTAGTCCCCGCCGCCGTCAAGTTATTACGTGAACAATGGGAACAAGCTTGATAAGATGCCTTTAGTATACCCAAATATGCAATTGAGTGAGGTGGTGGAAGAACACCCCTCACTCATTCCCGTAATCAACCGGTTTGGGATTCGTCTCGGGCTTGGCGACAAATCGGTGAAGACGCTCTGTGAAGAACATTCGCTGGATACGGACTTTTTATTGACAGTGATCAATACCTTCCTCAACGAGGAGTATTTTCCGGAGAAGAAGTTACAAACTTTCCATACATCGCAGATTATTGATTACCTGACAAAGACGAACCAATACTATTTACGTTATCAGCTCCCCAATATAGAACGCCATCTAGGTTCCTTTATCTCGATGAGTACGCCCGGCAATCCTACTCTTGGATTGATAGGACGCTTCTTCTCCTCATTCAAGGAAGAACTCATCGCCCGCATTGAGAAAGATGATAAGATATGGTTCCCCTACTGCATGTCGTTAAGTAAAAAGCTGGGAAAAGAACCGGCGCGAACGATCGATGGATTGCAAATCACCTCCGAGCAACGTACGGAAGATACCATCGAGGCCCTTTTAGCCGACTTAAAAAGTATCATGGTCAAGCATCTTTCGGGAGATTACGACGAGAATTTATGTTATGCCGTCCTCTTCTCCGTCTGTAGTCTGGAGAAAGACATCAAACAACACAACCGGATCCGGTATCGAATCCTTACCCCCATGGTCTCGGCCATGGAAAAATTATGTATCTAACGATCTGAAATGCATCGAAACAAACAAATAGCGATCATACTGTCTGATACCCTAAGAAGTATTGGGCTGCAAAGCTTGCTGACCGACTACTTCCCCCCGGTAGAGGTTTGCTATTTTCCAAATTTCGAGATGCTTTCCTCCACAGGAAGCGACACCTACGATTACTATTTCACCGATTCAGATACCCTTGTGCTCAACGCAGATTTCTTCCTCCCGAGAAGAAACAAGACCGCCCTCCTCATCGACAGCACCGAAGAACACGGGGCGCTCTCGTCTACGAACCGTATCACGTTACGTTCCTCCCAAGAGACCATTATCGAGCAATTGCAACAATTATTTACGAGCGACAGCTCCGGCAACACCACTACCGAAAACAACAAGGACCTATCCAGCCGTGAGGTAGACGTACTTCAACTGATCGTAAAAGGCATCACGAATAAAGAGATCGCCGATAAGCTGAACATCAGCTTGAACACCGTCCTCACCCATCGTAAGAACATCACCGCCAAGCTGGGCATCAAGACCGTTTCCGGCCTCACCTTCTACGCCATCATGAACGGGATCATCTCAGGTGACGATATCGAACTATAGCGAAGCCAACAAACCAGCTTTCAAAATCACTACATCTAGTGATTGACCATCCTGTTTCTTTACCGTTTCTTCGCGATTGAAAAAATATACTAACAAAAGAAATTCGATGAAGAGACACTACTTAGGTATCATCGCCCTAGGTGCGTTGGGGCTGCAAAATGTATACGCCGAGAATATCAAGGCTAACGAGAACGACACGATAAAAACCTATAACATGGGTGAGGTAATCGTGACCTCATCCACGAAGGAGACAAATAACCTCCGTACGTTACCCGGTTCCGTATCAATCCTTTCCCCGCAAATGATCTCCGGCAGGCAGATCGACGCATTAAAGGATATAAGTTCTTTCGTCCCGAATCTATACATGCCGGATTATGGGGCAAAACTAACCTCGGCCATCTATATCCGCGGTATCGGAGCCAGAAGTAGCGGACAATCCGTGGGCTTATATGTAGACAACGTGCCTTATCTGGATAAAAGCACCTTCGATTTCGAGCTGACCGATATCCAACGCATCGAGGTATTACGAGGGCCGCAAGGAACCTTGTATGGTCGTAACGCCATGGGGGGCATCGTAAATATCTATACCATCTCCCCGTTCGATTACCAAGGAAAGAAACTCTCCCTATCGGCCGGAAGCTACGGGCAATATAAAGTCAAAGCCTCCCATTATGCTAAGTTGAGCGAGACCATCGGATTCACCGCCGCCGCTTTCTATGACCATAGCGACGGTTTCTACACCAATGCCTACGATGGGAAAAAGATCGATAAGGAAGACAACGTTGGCGGCCGATTCAAGTTAGAAGGTCGCTTCAATCCGAGCTTCCGTGCCTCCTACTCCCTTTCCGTAGATTATACGGATCAAGGAGCGTTTCCATATGGTATGTTCATCGGAACCGGAAATACCGATCACAAGTATGTAAATCCTATCAATATCAACGATCCCAGCTCTTATAAACGGACGGTCATCGCCAATAACCTGTCCCTCGAATACCGGAATGAGCACGTGATACTGAGCAGTATCACCGGTCATCAATATTTCAAGGATGATATGAAGATGGATCAAGACTTCTCCCCTCTCTCGATCTTTACCCTCAACCAAAAGCAAAAGCAAAACGCTTTCAGCGAGGAATTGGCGATCAAGAGCAACACGAGGAATAATTACCAATGGTCCTTCGGACTCTACGGTTTCTACGACGATCTACATACGGACGGCCCGGTCGATTTCAAGGAAGACGGAATTAAGACCGTTCTCCAGCCCGTATTCGATCAATTGAAGAAAGATCACCCTAAGATGCCCTATCTAAAAATACTGGACGATCATCTTTATATTCCGGGTTCTTTCGACACCCCTTCTTATGGCCTTGCTTTGTATCACCAATCCACTTATAACAATCTGTTCACGGAAGGCCTGTCAATTACCGCCGGTATCCGCTTGGATTACGAGAAGCAAAAGATGGATTACAATTCCGAGGCTAAGATGAGAATGGGTTTCGGCTTCGTAGAAAACGGACCGGTTATCGACATCGAGAAACTTTTCCCGATCCCAACCACCGTGATGGACGCCAGTGTCTCCCAAGACTTCTGGCAAGTACTTCCGAAAGTCTCTTTAAAGTACGAATGCTCGTCAAACACGTTCACCTATGTATCGGTAGCGAAAGGTTATAAGACCGGGGGCTACAACGTACAAATGTCGGCAGACGTGATGCAAAGCCAGATGCAATACGATATGATGAGCGCTTTCAAGGACATGATGCCGATCGAGGTCAAAGAACCTACCCCCATCGAGGAAGTAGCCTCCTACAAACCGGAGAAAAGCTGGAACTACGAGATCGGTATCCGTAGCGAGTTGCTATTCCAACGCCTAAGCGCAGAATTAACAGGTTTCTATATGGACATTCAAGACGTGCAGTTGACCAAGTTCGTGAACAGCGGCAACGGCCGTATCCTCACCAACGCCGGGAAAGCCAAAAGCTACGGTATAGAGGCCTCCTTGCGTGCCCGCATCATCGATGGGCTAACCGCCGACGTTAATTACGGTTTCACCCATGCTACGTTCCGGGATTACAACAATGGGAAAGAGGATTTCAAGAACAACTTCATCCCATATACCCCACGTCATACCTTCAACGTAGGACTGCAATACACCCGCCTGTTCCGTAACGCATGGATAGACCAATTCTCCGCCTCCACCCAATTCAGCGGTGTCGGAAAGATCTTCTGGACCGAGCGAAACGACATCTACCAGAAATTCTACGGAACGGTGAACGCAAAGGTAGGCGTACGCAAAGGTATCGTCAACGTAAACCTATGGAGCCGTAATATAACGAACACCCATTACTCGGCATTCTATTTCGAGTCGTTCGGAAATCCGTTTATCCAATTAGGTAAGCCCTTCCAGATCGGTGCGGAGGTGGCGATCGCCTTTTAAGCGCAAGCGTTCGATAGAAATAAAAAACGGGAGAGCCGGTTCTTACACCAACTCTCCCGATTACTTTATTCCGACTTTCCTATATTCGGTAACTTACTTCAAAAACTATAATCCTTCGATCTTCTCTTCCGGTAAACCGGTGCTCTGGGCAATCAAAGATTTAGATACCCCCGACTCTTTTAAATTCTTGGCGATAGCATATTTCTCTGATAGGCGACCTTTCTCCAGACCTTCCCTCAAGCCTTCCTCCAGGCCTTCCTTCATCCCATTCGCCTTTGCTTCCGCTATCGCTTTCTCTTTTGCTTCCTCTACTTCCTGCAAGAAAGTCTCTTCCGCAAGACGGTTGACATTGTAGCGATCCACGGCACGGTCATAGGCGAGACGATTCTCCGGAGAGAGATTCGCCACGGCGGCCAAACGAGATAGATGAGCGAACACCTGTTCTTTCAAGGCATCCGGCATTCGAATCCAATGTTCCATATTCTTTAACGCATAAAAAAGTCTTTCTAATAAAGTTTCGCACTCATCCAGTTCCTTCGTAAAATAAGGGAACTGCAAATAGATCTGCCGGAAATGAGGGTTCAGCGTCTCATGACTTTCTAGATCCAGAATTCCAGAATCCACACGGAAACGATCCGGTAAATCCGGCTCCTTGAAATTCATGAAAAAAACACCATACACCGTATGTAGCTTATAGATTGCGCCATACGACATCGAAGGTTCCCGCACCTCCAGCCCTTCCTCCCCGTCATCCGGTGAGTGTACTTCCACCGCTAGCGGGGCCTCAATCTGACGGCTCACCGCACGACACATATAATATAATGTTCGGTCCACGAAATTCAGATGCTTGCGGTTCTGCATCTCCACGATGATATATTCTCCCGTGGAGGTACGGCAATAGAGGTCGTAAATGATCCCCTTGTCACGTACATGCTCTGCATGATCCTCCTTGTCGAGAAACATCAGATCCTCAATCCGATGCTCACCAGCCAACAACTCGTTCAATAACGTGATCAAGAACGGCTTGCTAGCCGGCTGACCGAAAATAATCTTAAAACCAATATCCGTAAACGGATTCACGAACTTTCCCATAGCTAATTATTTTTAGTTAAACCTATTGTTTATTCTAGACCGCAAACATACGGAATTTTTATCAAAGAATAAAACGCAAGCATTCAATTCTTTTCAACATAAACCTATGGAGCCACAATATAACGAAATCGGGAGAGCCGGCTATTACACCAACTCTCCCGATAACATTTCACATAAAAACAAAATCGATCTTTTTTATCTAGCTATTTTAAAAATCGTAAGAAATATCAGCTTAAAGTACTCAAACAATGTAGGATGGTTAATATATCTCATATTGAGTTCAATTTTCGCCGGCATAATATCCTCAACATAAGTTTTGTCGGGATTTGAAGACTGTCCAAGTAACCTATTTTCATCCATATACACTATAGATGCGTAATCTGTAATACCCGGCCGGACAGCTAACACACGCCTTTGTTCAGTCGTATACATATCGACATACTTACGCACCTCGGGCCGAGGACCTACCAAACTCATATCCCCTTTAAGTACATTGATCAATTGAGGAAACTCATCCAATTTATACTTACGGATATAATAACCAGACCGTGTAATCCGTGGATCACGCCCTCCTACGGTAATAAGTCCCTTCTTATCAGAACCTACACGCATACTTCGAAATTTAAGCAACTGAAAATCTCGATTGTTACGTCCTACACGAATTTGCCTATAAAAAACAGGTCCGGTAGAATCACACTTAATCCAAATTGCCAGAATAACAAACAAAGGACTTAGCAAGATAAGACCTATCCCGCTGGCTACAACATCAAAAAAACGTTTCAAATCGATTGATTATTTTATTGGGTAATAATATCAACAAAATTAGAAATCACATACTCTACGTCCTCATTCGTAAGACTGGTATGCAAAGGAAGAGTAATCTCGTTATGGTATTGGTTGTAAGCATTCGGATAATCTACGATATCAAAACCTAAATTTTTATAGGCCGTCATCATTGGTAAAGGCTTATAATGTACGTTACAAGCGATTCCACGTTCAGCCATCCGCTCTATCACAGCATTTCGATATTCCACATCCTCACCAAGCAAACGTACTAGATACAAATGCCCACTCGAAGAATGGTCATCACCAAAATGATCCAAGACCTGCACATCGCACCCCCTCAGTCCTTCATTATACCTCTCAATAATCTGACGACGACGATACAGCATTTCCGGATAACGCTTCAACTGCGCAAGACCAATACCCGCCATTACATCCGTCATATTACACTTATAATACGGAGCGACAATATCATACTCCCATGCTCCCAACCTCGTCTTAGCTAGTGCGTCCTTGTTCTGCCCATGAAGGGAAAGCAATTGAAACTGTTTATAAAGAGACTCGTTGTCAACCCCATCATGATTTCTCCAAGTCAACGCACCTCCCTCTGCTGTCGTAAGATTTTTCACGGCATGGAAGGAAAACGAAGTAAAATCAGCGATCTCACCACACATCTTTCCATGCCATTTGGCACCAAAAGCATGGGCGGCATCCGCAAGTACGATAACCCGACCGTATGCCTTCTGGATATCATTCACTGGCGAAAACAAATGTTTCTTGCTCTCTACGGCAGCGAATATCTTATCATAATCACAAACCACACCGGCAAGATCAACAGGCAGAACCACCTTTGTCTTCTCCGTGATCGCATCTGCCAACTTATCATAATCCATCTCAAACGAATCAGGAGCGGTATCTACCATGACAACCTTTGCCCCCACATGACAAGTTACACTTGCGGTAGCGGTATACGTATAAGCGGAAGTAATCACCTCGTCTCCTGGCCCAACGCCCAAAACACGCAATATCAACTCCATACAAGCCGTAGCCGAATTCAAGCATACAGCTTGATCCGTTTGGCAGCACATGGCAATTAATCTCTCAAATTCTTTTGTCTTAGGCCCCGTGGTAATCCAGCCGGAACGAAGAGCCTCGGCAACCTCATTGATCTCTGCCTCTGACATATCGGGAGGCGAGAAAGATATCTTTTTCATAAAACAAACTATTAATAAGTACAATCTCAATAAGATCTAACCAAATAATAGATACCCATCAACTTTCACTGATATTATTGATTTGTAAGTATCCTTGTACTATTAGGAGAATATATTGTAAGATTTCTAATCGAAATTATGAATTTCTGTATCAATATACCTTTAAGCAAGCCTTTCGCTTAATATTGAGAGTAGAATCTTTCTAAACACCTCTACATCCATAAATATATCTTTTGGATGGTTATTACTATATATTGGGATACAAATTCTATTAAATTATAATGATCCTTTCATTACATTTATCATTCGATCATACATATCACTTAAATTTCTTTTAGGAAACCACCCTAAATTTCTTAATTTTTGAGTATCCAAGTCTAAATATAATGTACTTGCATATCCCAATCTAGATATATCTTGTTCTTCTACTACAACCTGAATACCATATTTCTCAGCAACAAGATCTGCCATTTCATAAATAGAACAAAATGTATCTTCATTAGCCGCAGTATAAATTTGTCCGATTACACCTTTTAATAAAACTGTAAGAATTGCAGCCACAGCATCTGCTGTATATAAATAGTTTCTTTTCGTTTCTCCTTTAGTTTTCAATATAATATTTTCCCCAGTAATAGCACAACGAGCAAATTCTGCAAAAACTCTTCTATCATTGAAACTGACACCCGGCCCAAAGGTCTGAGATAAACGAACTATTTTAGTAGGGACTCCGTATTCCATTGCATAAGAACAACATAAGTTCTCACAAAGTTGCTTACTTAATGGATAGCTATTCCTAATATTTGTCGAATCAAAAGATCCAGCATCTTTCTCCGTCACTTTGTATCCTCTTTTAGGAGTACCAAAAACTTCCATTGTTGACAAATAGACAAAACCTTCTACCTTTTTTTCTCTTGCAAATTCCAAAAGATTACATGTACCTTCAAATGAAACCCTTATTACTTCAACCGGATTACTCACAAAGTATTGGCTAGATGTCGGATTGGCACCATGGATAATATAATCAATTTTACTAGCATTAATTATTATATTTGTTATATCACCAAGTACAAATTCCAATTCATCATAAGACTTAATAAATGTCTCATATATCTTTTTTGCCTTATCTTGATTCCTAATTAGTGCTATAACTCGTAATTTAAGATTCATCTTTCTACTCACATATAATAAAGTCTTGATTAAAGTTGAACCTATCAGCCCTGTAGCACCAGTAACAACAATTGTTTTTTCTTTTAGTTTTTTCCAATCTATATAATCAGCTAATAATATAGATTCCATATCATCTTCATATATCGACATACGTTGTATACCTTCACAAATTTTCATATACCCAATATTTGTAGATTTTCTCTTGCATCAATGATCGCTCTAAAAATATAAAAGTCCCCGGGAGTCGTAATTTTAATATTCTCTGGCGTTCCCTCAACAGTATACAATTTATAACCATAATTTTGCATTAAACAAGCAGAATCTACAAATTCTTTGCCACCGTCAACTTGAGCTCTATAGTGAGCATCCAAAATATCTTTTAAATAAAAACATTGCGGCGCCTTAGCCAATTGACATTGAGAACGATCTATAATTTGTCCTACTTTACCTTCTTCTCCTTTCAATGCTATAGTTTCTATAGCTGGAGAAACAGTTACAGCAGAACCATGTTTTCTTACACATTCTAAATCTTTTGTAATTGTTTCTTCATCAATAAGTGGCCTTACTCCATCATGAATCAAAACAATAGAATCTCCAGAAAACTGCTCAGCGGCCTTACTCAATCCTTTATAAATAGATTGTTGTCCAGTATTACCCCCAGGAATAATCGCACAAATTTTTGACAAATGATATTTTTCTGCCAAATCAAAACAGTAATCTAGCCAATCCTGAATACTAACTAAAATAATATGATCTATCTCATTATGTTGTTGAAATTGTTCCAATGTGTAAACTAAAATAGGTTTTCCATGTAATTCTAAAAATTGTTTTGGTCTTGTTTTCGTATTCATTCGTTGACCAGTCCCACCTGCAAAAACAATAGCAATATTCATTAAATCATTTTATTTTAACATTAAACATATTTATCACTTATTACAATAATAAATCCCTTTAAACTTTTTATATGACTCAGTCGTACTTAAATAAACAACTTCATGCTTCGCCACTCTATGTTCAATAGGAGGTAGCTTCATATAGTCTCCCCAAATTCTAGTCAAATAACGTTTATATCCCACCATTACAGGCAATTGATATCCCTCAAAATCTTTTCTTATCACATTTTCAAAATCCTTTTTTGGATGTCTCAATAGCATTCCATGAATAGCACCTATTAATTCTGTAACCTCAGCACAATCATTCCAAGAATATTTAGACATCTGTTTTTCCGCATGTTTCCACAATCTATAGCGTATATTTTGAGATGGTATAATTTTATATAGAATACTAGTAATCATCCTTATAATTAAGCCCTTATTATTAGGCAATCGCTGAACATTAAATAAGCTAAACATAAAAGCATTGAATAATTGTCTTAGTCGTTTAATAAAAGGTTTAGGACAACCATCAATGGGCATAATCTCTAAAGCTAAACCATGACAAATATCTTCTTGTACACTATGCTTATTTATATAAGTCGTCCCGACATCCCGAATAGAAGCACCTCCATCATGATAATTATGATCTTTATCAGTACGGCAATATACATATCGATTAGTATCTGAAAACTTATTCCAAATTTCTCCTAATTTTTCATAATCTTCACGCGGCATAAATAAATCAATATCATCATCCCAAGGTATAAATCCATGATGACGTTCTATACCTATAAGACATCCACCACAAAGTGAATATCTTAAATGATGTTTCGTACAAAAATCATCGAAATACAAAAGTATTTCTAACATTTTATTTTGTAATTCTTTAATATCTACTTGTTCAATTTTCATACTTAATTTTTTAGTATATGTAACTACTACCAAACATCCCTAGGTTCATAATTGTATGACAATAAGAACTTATCATCCAGTCCTTTATGAACTTTACACAGATGCACCGACACAGCGTCATTTTTTATCAATTGTAATAATCTCAGATCATCACAAAAATCATATGTCACTAGATAAACAAATCTAAATTGACTCGCAAAGATTTCTTCAAAACCGCTTCAATACTTTGATAAAATCGATACCACAAGACCTTTGACAGTGACACATGGAATGGCATAATTTTCATTCGTTTATAATCTTTCACTATTTTTCTCCAACACAAAATCGGATTATGGAATATTTCATTAAGGTCATCTTTATAACTATGGCCAAAATTTGCGCCTACTACATTGGTCCCGTGTTGACGATATAAAATTGTACTCTCATCTATATAGTCATATACCCCCTTCTTAATGAGAATATATTCAACCCAATTATCATGAGCTCCCATAGTACCCTCAAATTGTCGGTAAGGAAGGACTAATTTCTTAGCTGCATGATTGAACATCTGTGTACAGCCATACGAGGCATGTCTATTTGTCCATTGTTTGTAAAAATTATGTACAAAATCAGGATTACGATTATCCCCTTTCCAAAGTGATGGCATTAAAACTGTCAAATTAGAGTTAACAACTGTTAAATCCGTAAAGACTCCAATAGCTGTATTTTCACTATATTTTTGTTCCAAACTTCTAAGATATAAATAGGTCCGCTCTATTTTATCTTCCATCCACACATCATCTTGATCGCAAAACATATAATAATCTGAATCTATCGATGATAATAGCTGCATAAAAGAACAGCCTGCTCCTAAATTCCCAAAACCATCAGACTTATAAACAATTTGATCTGGATACACTCTTACATACCCTTCTATAATTGAAACCGTTCCATCTGTAGATTTATCATCACGAATATATAACTTCCAATCCTTATATGTCTGATTTAGTAAAGAATCAATCTGCTCCCTCAAATAACGTTCACCGTTATAAGTTGACATTAATATTGCTACCATACTCTACGTTATTTAAATCTCTCAAATCTTTCTAAAGATCTCACACAAAGTCTCTCATAATTCACTCGATCCAATGCGAAACGCACTTTGGAAGCAACAAGTTCCACATCTGTCACATCCACACAATAACCATTATAATCATCCTCGATCAGTTCCGTAGGACCACCCAAATTGGGCACAATGGAAGGAATGCCATAAGCCATCGCCTCCAAAATCGTCATGCCAAAGGTCTCTATCCAAAGAAATGGGACAGACATATTTAACATTAAATCAGCACTATATAGATATGGATGAATATCCGATTGCTCAGGTATAAACTCTACGTTTGTAGGTATCGGTTCTGATATAAATGCATCTATCGCCTCCTTACTTGCACTCAATATCAAGCGAAAATGATACTCAGGAACAAGCGAGGCTAATCTTAAAAAATTAAAGATTCCTTTTATTTTCGACAGAGAAGCGATCATCAAGACCATATTCCTTTTACGCTCCGACAAAGGACGGACACGTACTTTAGCCATAAAATTTGATCCTAATTTATTATATCGGACTATTTCCTCACATCTAGAATCTCGGGCATATTGGGACATCGTATATTCCGATACATAAATCCGCTTGGCTACCGTATGAGTGAAAACAGATTCCATGACTCGTACAGAGAGTGAATTAGAAACAAATTTCTCGTGTATATGGTATACAATCCGTTTCCCATAAAGCCTACCAACCAAAGCGGCATAAAAAGGGACAATTGTATTAATATAAAATGTTTCATAACACCAACCATAAATCAAAGTGAGAAAAAATCCCTGCAATCGAACAACTAGAGCTGACAGTATAGGAATCGAACGACCATGGCAAAGAGGTTGCCAAAAACCGATCATCCGAACATTTGGCAACTCCGAAAGAAATCCCCTCCCATGATTCTTGTTCACAACTATATGCACTTCCTTATCTGCATACTCCGAGGATATTACATTCGCCAGTACACGGGTACTTCCCGTATAATCATTATTATTATGAAAAAAGAGGATAGATCTCATTTATAAGTCTTTTTACTTTTCAAGTTATCACTACCTAGTATATACATGCACATCACACAAAACCAATAAGGATAAGCGTTTTGGTATAAAAGAAGAAGTAGAATTAGCGTAAATACTCCGATCCTATATTTAAAGCTCATTAAATAGCTATATGTGTAAATTGCCAATCCCAAAATCAAACCTATTATCCCATTTTGAACAAGGTATTTTTTGTAACCAGACACACCTCCATAAATTGTTACATCTATAAGGTTATTACCTGTCCATATCTTTGAGGAGGAAATAAAGTACTGATACACCTTCTCAAACTCAGAGGATACTCGGTTATTCCCCACTATATTCCCGTCTTTATATTCCAGCCTATCCCATATCGAGGTTTGTAAGATATCTGAATATCCAGCAAAATTCATCAAATAGATAAGCAGACCAATAAATACAATTCCAACCAACAAATTTCTCAAACTATGTAATGATAGATTGAATAAAAAATACCCTATGAACAACGTCACATAACCTGCCAATGACAATGTAAATAACTCACAGATGAACAATATCCGTACATATTTATTTCTCATATCAAACCCATTTGCCATAATTAGAGGAACTATCCCCATTGTCATGTGTCCCGGCTCCATGAAAATACTCATAAATCTAAGATCCGGTCGATTCACATACAGCATGAAGGTATAGAAGTTTTGACAAACATACTGATTATTGTTAAACGTGATAAGGGAAGGGTCGAACGGCATAATACCTGCAAAAAACAATAAATAAGAAACTAACGAGACGAGAACCAAACAAGCCGTCCATTTCGTTATAAATCGTAATATATACTGCTTATCAACACTTTTCAAAGAGAATAAATATATCCAAACAACAAACTTTCCTAAAGAAGTGTATCGTCCTATATCTCCACCGATTATATTCCATAACACAGATGACAATAAAAGAAATGACCAAATAAGGTTCTTCGTTGTCACGCAAAAATGCCCCGATTCCATTAAGCCTATATAAATCGAGACTAACGCCGCTATCAGTATAGTGAATTCCCGCACATAGTTACCCCACATATACCATGGATACATCGCATCCAAGAAAAGAAAGAATATACAAAGTGTATACAGTCGAAACAACTTACTCTCTTTTTCCATCATCTTTTCTTTATCACCCCTGCCAGAACACCGCCAATAATGGAATAAGGAGGATAGACACCACGAGTGACTAAGGCTCCGACAACCACCACGCAACTATCACTTATCACCACGCTATCCAAAATCGTAGCCTTAGCGCCGATCCAGCAATCATTACCTATCTTTATTCCCTTACGGTTCACACCCTGCAAACGTATGGGAATGGGAGTATCATCTATATGAATCTTAGTCGATACGGACACGTTTGCATTCACCAAACACCTAAACTTAAGTACAGCAATCATATGCCCTATTATTTTATTGATTATCTATTGAACAAAATAAGAAGTCTGTATCCTTTTATCAATATTTAGCACTCTACCGCATAGTCTTCCAACCAAATCATAAATTAATGAGTTCATATTCAACTCTTATTCATACAGCCAAATACTTAATAGATCTTTCTCTAAACTCCGCCAGCAAACGATCTACCTTAGCGTAATCGATCTTTAAACTCGCTCTTCCTGACGCTTGCTCCAGCAAGCGATCCTTTAACTCCAATCGCTCCAACAAAGCGGCAGAACGCCCTCCCAAGTTTCCCATGCCTATCACATAGAAGGGCTTATGGAAAAGAACGGAGAAAACAGTTCCATGGAAGGAAGAGGTAACCACGAATGCTGCTTCCTTGAAATAGGAGACAAACGATATAGGATCCAACGTCTGCAAACAATGTTGCCCGGGTTTGGACAAGCGTGGCACAACGGTAATCTCAACTATCTCGTACCCCAGTTCCTTGCTGATCTTACGAGCTTGCTCCATACAAGCCTCCGATTGTAGCAGGTTATAACAAAGCACGTATGGATACTTTCGTTTGATAGGGAGACAGCGCTTTTCCCAGTCCTCCTTTATCAGCAATAATACAGGATCACAAACCACCCGCACCTCTTGATCCGTCAACGGTCGAACCAACTCTGCCAACTCAACCTCACGAACGGACAGGGCATCCAAATTTTGTAACAACCCCGGCAGAACCTCTCTCTCCCCCTCACTCAAACGGCATGGCGACATACTGGCGGCATACGAAATACTCCGGCAAGCCAATCCTTGACCAAAAAAGACCGGGTCGAACTTTCCTCCGGTAAGGCGAGTACTCCAAATCTGGTCGCTTCCTACTATCATGAGATCTAAATCCGCATAATTCGAGGTAGAATAATAGGGAATCAGATGGAGTTTCGTTCGCATAAAATTATCAAAGCCTTCCCAACGCTTTCCCCTGATATCAAATAAGAAAGGCTCCGTAAGCAGACGCTTCACCGCACGCAATAGATTCCGGGAAATCCAATGCCAAAGGGCATGCTTAGCATAACTTTTCACCAAATAGCTTGGTCGGTAATCTATTACATATACCTCATGCCCTTGGCCTTTCAAGTATTCCTGTAAAGCGTAACATTGCAGCATCGCCCCATAATTATGGGCACAATGGAAGGTTAGTACTCCTATTTTCATTATTTTCTCCGAATTACTTTTTTCACATTTTGTTTCAATCCCACCGACAACAATCCCAAAACAAAACCTACAAGTCGTCTCCGGAATGCCTTTACCTCCGCTTTCCATCCAAGAAGCCCGTACTTCTTCAAGGTTCTCTCGAACCCCAATCTCGCATAGTCCTTCTCAAAAGCGATCCGCTCGGGATGCAAAATCGATGGATGGCACAATTGAGGTTGTAAGCAATCTTCTAATGGAATGGCCTTATATTCCATATTCCCCTTTACTTGCTCAAACCAATTCTCACCTTTATCCGTATTAACCAAAATCAATGAGCAGCCTTTGTTATCCGCACCTAGATCAGCAGCGGAAGTATTCTCTATACCCCAAAAATCCGCCACGGTTATATCCGATGGCCGATGCGTATTCGTATAAGGACACTCGCCACATGAACGGCGAAGCATGATATGGGTATAAAATGTATTAGTGTATGTATTAGTGTATGTATTAGTGTATGTATTAGTGTATGTATTAGTGTATGTATTAGTGTATGTATTAGCGAAAAGAAACGATTTCACGTGCGAACGCCAGCCAAATCTTTTCTTGTCCCGGAAATTTACAGCGGTGATTCTCATGCCTTCTTTCGCCTCCAGATAATCAAGGTAATCACGCCAGATAAACGGACCTGGAACACCATGACACACGATATCCATCAAGAACAAACGATCTTGCAAACGTTTGCCGACAAAAGAACTCAATCCCGCCGTCTGGCAAGGTGTTCCAGAAAAGAGTACAAGCAAGCCATTGTTCAAATCCTCTCTCACTTGTCCAAAGACCGTATTCATGTCACTCTGTACATATTTACTTCCCCGGAACTCATCACGTTCGGCCCTCGTTTCTGCTTTCTTATGCACTACCCGGAAATGGCCGGTATAGCCGGCACCATAAACCACGCCTCCCTGCGACAAAATGAAATCGGATAAGGCTACAAACGCAGCACCGCTCTGAGAAGCAGCTATCTCCTCCGGATTTTTGTGCTTCGCAGCATAAGCCAACGGCTTTACCAGATTCAAGCTTCGATCGTAATCGCCATGAAAAGCGCAAACTTTCTCACAAAGTCCGCAATCCACACATAATGAATCATCCACCTCCGGATATAGAAACCCAAAGGTATCCGGAACCATACGGATAGCCCTATGCGGACATACGCTCTCACAAGCCGTACAACCACAACAATCTGTCTTAGTCTTATTTATTCTCATCTTTAAACCTTATTTCTTAACCGGGAAATCCTTTGCCATACAAACAATCGTTCCTCACGGGAACAGCCGACAAACAACACAACGCATCCGGTAACACACACACATACCATCCCGTTCACCACAAAACGGAAAAGACCTTCCTCCATAACGCAAGCAATACAAGCCGGAGCGACCAAAGCCAACATCATGACCCGGAAAATATTTAGCAACACTTTGTGACAAAAAAGCCTGACAGGTAATCCGACCATATCCCGAAGCATATACAGTCGTAAGAATAAGCAACAGAAGGCGATTCCGACAGACAAGGCTATCGTCATTTCTGGCGCATATCCTAACTTCAGCAAGATATACGCAACCGGAAAATTGAGCATCTGACAACCTCCCACCAACAATTGATAATTACGAATATTACCTGTAGCCAGCATCAACATTACCAAGGTATGCGAAACGGACTCGCTTAAGGCATAGAGCAATATCAAACGGACGAACGCCACGGCATGATCAGGAACAACACCAAGCCACAGCTTCAATAAAATGGGAGTCTCCATCAAGATAGGTAAAGATAGAAGTAACAGCATATAGAAAGAATATCGAGAACCTTGAAAGACCAAACTCATCATATACGCCCGATCTCCGGACGCATACGACTTGGTAATCTGCGGATTCAATGCCATCATAAAATTACTGACAAAACTATTGACCGCCGTATTTACCTGCATCGCTATACTGCGAGCGGCATTCACACCCGGGCCACAAAAGATATTCAACAATACATTCACCCCTTGATCTCTCAATATCCCGGAAGAAGCACCTATAAAATTCCACCCGGCAAAACCAAACACTTTCTTAATCAAATCCATGTTCCAAATCCATCGGAAACGACACTCTGGAAAATGGATTTTACAATAATACGAATAAAGAAATCGTATAAAAAAAGCCAAGAGTGCCATCAAGAGTGCATAAAATACCAATCGATCCCATGGAGAAAAATCAATCAAGAATGCTATCGCCAATGTGCCAAACGCCTGAAACACGCTTATATAAGCGAACGCAGACATTCGTTCGTGAGCCACTATACTCGCATTATACGGAATACTCATCAAATTTATGACAAACGTGAGTATTGAAAACTGATAGACCCAGTTAGCGGCTAATAATCGTCCTGCAGGTATATTCATCCGCATATTCAAGAACCAAAGGCCCAAGGTTTCCGAGAATAAGACTATGATCCCTGAGATTAACAACTGTATGACCACCGACACCGAGAAGATCTGAGAGATTTTCTCGGTATTACCACCGAGCCCCATCTCATACGTAATAAAGCGGCTGATCGCTGCGGTCAACGATCCGGAAATCACCGCAAACATGGAAACAAAACCGCCAACCGCCGAGTAAATACCGAAGTCCTCTACCCCCAATACTTGTAAAACAACCCTACTTGTGTACAGTGTCACCCCCATGATAAGAAGCATACGCAAGTAAAGGAACAGCGTATTCTTCGCTATCCGTTTATTATTATCCGATATAACAGACATAGGAATGTATGTTCTATTTCCTAACGACGCTGATATCAACATCGTAAGAAATAAAACCTTTTCATCTTAATAACTAAAGTTATTGATTATAATTAAAATGAAATAATCTCAGAGAGATCGTTTTCCACTGTTTAGACTTGGTTACAATCAAACTTTCTATTCTGGCTAATAATTTACAAATGAAATCAAAAAAGGAGATTACATCTTCACATTCAAAATCAAAAAAATCATTATAATCGCTGGTAATACGATGTTGTAACAATCTAGAATATAATCAACCTCCCTCTTTTGTCAACAATACTTTATATACATAGTTCAATTGAATAGCCGAACTACGTCATTATAGATTTATGTCTTGAATCCCTCACTAAGAAACAAGGCCTAAGCTATATAAAAACAAGCGTTCTTCCATCACTTCAAAGCTTTGTCTTCACTAACCCTCTACCTTCAGGAATAAAGCACAATTGCATTCAGATTATTTATTCGATAACCCAATCCCCCAACGTATGCCGCTCACTATCAAAATTAATTCCAACCTTTACGATCGGCAACCCACAAAGGGCGAAGCGCTCCGGGTAATTGCGCAAATTGATTTGCTCAAGGGCTATATCCGCAGTCCTGTTTAACTTCAATTCCACGACATAGAGTGTTGTCGATGTGCGCATCACCATATCCACACGGCCTTTCGGGGTACGGACTTCCACGTCCACATACATTCCTAGCAGGCTGAAGATCGTGTAAAGCAAGGACTGGTAATGGCCCTCGTAATCCGTATTGTCACATTGGGGGATGGTGGACAGGAAGGTCTGCAATAAACGCAGGGCATCCTCCATCCGCTCTCCAGCGATCGCCTCGAAAAGAAGGGCTACCGTAGTAAGTCCATCCGCTGTGTATTGATGCAAATAATTGGGCAATAAACTCTTCATCAATCCCATACGTACCTCCTTGTTTGGGATGTCGAGCGTGTACAAATTCGTGAGCGAGGAATAATCCTTTATCGTGATGTAACCGCTCTGATAGAGCAATGGCGTAATATCGACCATCCGTTCCGTGGGTGCGTCAAACGACTCTGCCAAAACCTTGCGTGCGCCTATTTGCTGGGGTTTCACGTGATACTTGTTCAGCATCTCGATCAAATAGGTGGGCGTACCGCTACCGAACCAATAGGAATTTAGTTTACTGTCGGCCAAGGCGTTCAACAGGCTGAACGGGTTGTATATATCGGGCGACGGCCACGTGAAATGGTAACCGTCATAATTCGATTTCAAGGCACCCAAGGCACCCTCCGGAGAAACGCCGAGGTTGTCGGCCAAACGACCGATATCCTCGCCCATCTGCTCACGCATTTCCTCCTCCGTGATGCCACAGAGCGAGGCGTACTCCGGGAGCATGCTGATATTCTTGATATTGTTCAACTCGCTGAAGATGCTCAATTGAGAGAACTTCGTGATACCTGTCAAGAATACGAAACGCAAATAAGGATCGCAGGCTTTCAGCGGACTATAGAAGTTACGCATCACGTCGCAAAGCTTCGGCAGCTCCTTCTCCTCATGCACCACGTCCAGTAAGGGAGCGTCGTACTCGTCAATCAAAACAACCACCTTTTGACCGGTCTGGGCGTAGGCACGTTTGATGAGACTTTCCAGACGTTGGTTCGTATAAATAGCGCTCTCATCACGTCCGTATATCTGCTCGTAACCATACAATTTCCTCTCCAGCTCACTCAGAAGCCGCTCCTTGTCCATATGCTTTGCCGTGCTCATGTCGAAATGAAGCACCGGATAGCTTGTCCACTCCTTCTCCAGACACTTGATAGCCAAACCCTCAAACAAATCCTTTCGCCCCTCGAAATAACTATGGAGCGTAGAAGTAAGCAACGACTTTCCGAAACGACGGGGACGGCTCAAGAATATATAACCAGACGCACCATGTGTCATTCGATAGACCAATTCCGTCTTATCTACATACACATAATTCCCCTCTCTCAATTTAGAGAATGTCTGTATTCCTATCGGATATAATCGTCGCCCTTCCATCTTCGTCTCTGTTTATTGGTTCGTCAAGACAAATATAACGCTATTTCCCTAAATGATCAATTTTCAGTCCTCTATTTTGGCTTATCGCACCATAATACTCAAAGCAACACAAAAGTTCGCTTTTCGAAGAAGATATACTGACTTGTCCTAATCAGTATATCTCCTCAAGGCAAGTCAGTATATCTTCTCAGAGCTAGTCAGTATATCTCCTTTTAAAAGTCAGTATTTTTGATGACTATGCCTAAATTTACTTCACAGATTTTACTGTTATTTTCTAAGGTACTTCACATCTTAGAGAAGCTTCTCCTGAAAAACTTCACAGGATTGAAAGTTGTTTCCTGAACCGGTTCACAGCGGCAAAAATACCGTTTTTCTTTTTCCATGCAAAACAACCATGAAAAAACCACTGCGGAGGAAGCCTCGCGGCTGGAGGCGCAAAGCCTCCAT